>CAUZRA010000136.1:0-4841 GCA_963582035.1 Vicinamibacteria bacterium
ACTCACCTTCTGGGTCTGCACGAACGGCGTCCAAAACTACTTGATATTCCTCGATTGCGGCTTCGTAATCCCCACGTCCATAGAGGAAGTTCGCATCTTTAAATGTGCGCATGGCACTGAGTTGGTCGAAAAATGCGCATGATACGAGCGGCATAGTAATGGCCACAATGAGCGCATATTTGGCGAGTGTGCGTACCGTCTGCATAATATCCCCTAACTTTTCCAACGCGACCAAATCTTCCAAGTGCCCAACAACCAGCGCGGTACTCTTGGGCGACGCGTGAACTACTTGAGCCTCAATTTCCAGAGCAACTGCGGGAACAAGTCCCGATTAATGAGGCACCAGTATAGTGAAGTAAAAATTAGCAAGTCAAGCATAGATATCATCAGCTATCATGCTGTTTATCAATGGTTTACAGACTTGCCTCTATCTGACCGCTGAGCGGTAGCGGTTGGTTTGAGGCCGAAGCTAATTAATAGGCTATTCTGTTCCGTTTTGACCGGTGTGCGAGAGCTTCTTGATACATTTAAATAAAAAGTTAAATGCTCATAATTATTCTGTATAAATCTCGTATCTACCTCGATACAAATGGTTGCAATGACCGGATTTGACGACCTCCTTGTGGCGGTCAAGGGCTATAGTCCTGAGGCTGATACAGATTTGCTCCGTCGGGCGTATGAGTTTTCGTCTCGTGCTCATGCAGGACAGACTCGGCGGTCAGGAGAGCAATACATTACGCATCCACTCAAGGTGGCTGGCTTAGTTGCCGACATGCACCTTGATGACATCGCAATAGCAGCGAGCCTCCTGCACGATGTTGTCGAAGATACGCTTACGACGATTGAGAATGTCGCGCAGTTGTTCGGAGCTGATGTTGCTCATGTCGTGGAAGGCGTGACAAAGATTAGTACCATTCCGTTTTCCTCAGTTGAAGAGCAACAAGCTGAAAACTTTCGCAAGATGCTTTTGGCGATGGTTGACGATGTGCGAGTGATATTAGTTAAACTCGCCGACCGTCTTCACAACATGCGGACGCTTGATCATTTACAAGAAGTTCAACGCGTCAAAATCGCTCAGGAAACCCTCGACATTTATGCTCCGATTGCTCATCGACTCGGAATGAGCAAAATCAAGAACGAACTTGAGGCGCTTGCGTTTCGTTACGTTGATCCGCTTGGCTATGAATCTCTGAAAGCTCAAGTGGACGAACGACGTCGTGCTACGCAAGAAGCTGTTGTCGTACTGAATCAGACACTAGAGCGAAAATTGCGTGATGGGGGCATTCCGATCATCGCGCTCGAAGGGCGAACCAAACGCCTTTTCAGTATTTGGAAGAAGATGCGCCGGCAGAAGATTTCGCTTGACCAGGTGTACGACCTGGTCGCTGTTCGTGTTGTCACGGAGTCAGTTAAGGATTGTTACGCAGCGCTCGGGATTATTCACCAGACATGGGCACCGGTGCCTGGTCGGTTTAAGGATTTTGTCGCAATGTCTCGTCCGAACGGTTACCGGTCGTTACATACGTCAGTGGTCAGTGATCAAGGGTTTCCCTTTGAAGTGCAAATACGTACACAGCAGATGCATCGTATTGCTGAAGAAGGCATCGCGTCTCACTGGAAATATGAAGAAGGACGCGTTGGTACCGCAGATGACGAGAAGTATTTTCTTTGGTTGCGCCAGCTGTTGGAACGGCAGCACGACGTTCCAGACCCGAGCGAGTTTCTCAGTAGCTTAAAGCTCGACCTTTACCCAGAAGAGGTTTACATATTTACGCCGAAGGGAGAAGTGAAGGCGCTTCCACGCGGTGCAACAGCGGTCGACTTTGCGTACTCCGTTCATACAGATATTGGTCACATGTGTGTTGGTGCTCGTGTGAATGGGCAAATGGTGCCACTTCGTAGTCAACTGAAGAGTGGTGACATCGTGGAGGTGGTGACAGCCGCTGACCATAGTCCCGTGCGTGACTGGTTGAATTTTGTGACAACCACACGAGCCAGAAATAGAATCAAGCATTTCATTCATGCTAAGGAAAAGACTCGAGCGGTAGAACTCGGGCGTAAGATGTTGGAAAAACAGATTCGACACTTTGATCTCAAGGTCAAAACAGTCCTCGATGCCGACGTACTGGAATCTGCCTGTATCGATTTTGGTGCGCAGGAAATAGACGATTTACTCGCTTTGGTGGGGTATGGCAAGGTGTCTACCCGTACTCTTCTAGAGAAACTTGTACCAGTAAATCAGCTGAGAGAACCCAAGAAGGGCTCTGCTATTGCCTCAGTTGTTCACCGGGTGCTTCGGCCTAACCAGCACAAGATCAAGGTTCGTGGATTCGATGACCTCATGGTGTTTCGTGCTGGCTGTTGTAATCCCATTCGCGGTGAAAAAATAGTTGGCTATGTTACTCGGGGAAAGGGTGTGTCGGTGCACTCGGCTAGCTGCCGAAACGTGACGAATCTTTTCTACGATCCGGATAGAAGAATTGATGTTGTGTGGGATTCTTCGGTCACCGATAAGACATTGTTCATTGTGTGTTTGACAATTCAGGTCGAAGACAGACGAGGCATGCTGGCTGACGTAACATCTCGTATTTCAAATGCGAAAATTAATATTAGAAAAGTGGAAGCCACAGCACATGAAGATCAACATGGTCACATCAGTGTCACGATTGGCATCACCGATCTGAAACAATTACAGCGGGTAATCAAGGTGGTGCGTGCGGTGCCTGGAGTACTTAACGTAGAGCGTGTCTTAAGGCAGCAGTAGGCATTTGTCAGGCCATGAGCCGGTTACGGAAACCTTTGTGTCATGCTGTTGCTGGTACCGAAAATCGACCACAGGAAATCTGATCGAGTTATGAGGGTATAACAACGATTGCGTCGATTTCGACGAGGGCGTCCTTTGGTAGACGTGACACTTCTACGGTTGCACGGGCTGGAGCCGAGTCCGAAAAATACTTCTCGTAGACTCCATTCATTGCGGCAAAGTCATTCATGTTTGAGAGATAGACTGTTGTTTTGACAACGTCGGCAAGCGTCGCTCCGGCTGTACCGACAATCGCATTAAGGTTTCGAAGTACCCGATCTGTTTGTTCGGCAATGTCTTCTGGAGGCATTTTTCCCGTCTCAGGATCGATCGCAAGTTGTCCCGACACAAAAACCAAGCTGCCAGAGCGAACCGCTTGGGAGTACGCACCGAGAGCAGCGGGAGCCTTATCGGTTGATATCGTGATTTTTGACACGAAGAAATGTGCTACGCGGCTTTCGTAATCTTGTTTGATCGAATGCATCGCGTGCAGACGCGAATACGTTTCACCGTGCCACCAATAACGACCCTGACTCTCTGAATATTTGCTTGAAAGCGTCTCGGAGTAACGTTATGCGCGTGACTGACGTTCCGACCGAAGGCGGGGCCTTTTCCACAGATGTCGCAGCGTTTTGCCATATATCTATCTTCTATTAATAAGTTGAACTGTTAATAATAGCACTGAAAATAAGCGGGTCGCTCCCTGCCAGTCTACCGGCCCGGCACGATCAGCCTTGATGCTGTCGTCCGGGTGGTGTCCGCCTTTTCAGTAGAGCCTTCAGAACCAGGGTCTTTGAGGACGCGACGCAGTAATGAGAGGTAATGAGTGTCTGAGATGCTGTCTGGGTCGTCATGATTACCAAGAGCGGCTTTAGCGTTTTGTGCGGCCGTTTCCAATCGGCGCAGCGAGACGGCGAGGTCGATGTCTGATAACCGTGCGCCTTCGGAGCGTTTTGTTTCAATAAAATCACCGATTTCCTTTGCGAGTCGTTGCCCGGTGACACCTGGTGGGGAGTGTTCGTAGACAATGCCACGACTCGCTGTTTCGTAGGTTTGGGCCAGCGCAGAGGCTGCTTGTTGTACGTCAGTATCAGTCAGAGCAGGAACATCGTTACGGTCAATCCTTAGGAAAGACTGCACCATAAACAAAATCTGATGCTGGCTTTCGGTAAGTCCTTGGAGTGTCGGTAGCAAAAAACGTAAATCCCGCTCCTGGCGCCGTTGGATAACGGCGGGCGGGTGGACAGTTGATGATTGTAGGTAGCTACAATCAGAAGGACACGTGATTTCGACCTGCCTTTTTGTTCCGCAACAGACAGCACATATTTGCTTTCCCAGAGCAGGGCAGGAGCGTCGAGCTCTCCTTCGGTTGCAGAGCGGGCAAGTCGACTTTGACATCCTTAAAATAGATTCTAAGTGAATAGAGCGGGTGACCATAAAACCACCCAAGTTCTCAGTCTAAATCATGACAGGTTAGTTTTTAAGGCTGAAGGTCATTTTGTCACTTTTAGAGGCCGCTTATCCAGAAATTGACACAAAAGTTAGCGGGAAATGATTTACATAGTTTTAACTTCAACTTGTCGACCGCCAGGCCGGGTTCTTGTAAAATACTTCTCGTTAGGGTTAGGGCCCCTGAGTTATTGGGCCGTTTGAAGTTCCGTATTCTGCGGAACCTGATCCCCCGCTATGGTCAAGTAACCCCAACAAAAGCTGGCGATTGCACGCAATTTCCGGTTGGTGCATGTATCGGCAGACTTTTTGCTCGTTTCTGAGGCTTTAGGTACCTACTTTGCACTGTAGGTTCTAGATCACCTGAATATTTTTCGCTGAGGGTGGTGCAGTAGTTTGTGTTTGGATCCGAGAAAACAGGCGCGGCGGCTGAATAAGCTGTTATGGACGGAAGCAGCCGTTCTCATAGGAGTCGCAATGAAGAAAGCAAGATATAACGAATTGAAACGAATTCTTGAAGAACGTCGCTTTGAAATCATGGCAGAAGTTCAAGACAAAGTGCGCGATGTTCGAAAAGAGAATGCGACAG
>CAUZRA010000137.1:0-4836 GCA_963582035.1 Vicinamibacteria bacterium
CTATTCGACCGGATGCAGGGAACCGTTTTGACCTCTGCCACTCTTACCGTTGACGGAACATTTAAGTACCTAAAAGGCAGACTCGGGCTAGACCATGCGGACGCTTTACGGCTGCCATCAGAATTCGACTATAAAACCCAGTCAATACTGTACCTGCCCCGCACAATGCCCACCCCCAACACGCGAGGATTTACAGACGCCGTGACACAAGAGGTTCGGTCACTCTTACAAATCACGTCTGGCCGTGCATTTCTATTATTCACAAGCTATGCCAACCTCCGCGCTGTACACGAACAATTGGAATCTACAGTGCCTTATCCGCTTTTGGCACAAGGGACGGCGCCACGGAGTGTTTTGCTTCGGGAATTCAGAGAAACTCCCAACGCGGTTCTGCTCGCAACTGCAAGTTTTTGGCAAGGAGTTGATGTTTCAGGCGATACGTTGAGCTGCGTCGTTATAGACAAACTTCCCTTTGCATCGCCCGGCGACCCACTAACTGCCGCTCGAATGGAAAATATTGAGGAAAACGATGGCAACCCCTTTTTAGACTACCAAGTGCCATTAGCGATTCTGGCTCTTCTTCAGGGCCTAGGACGACTCCTCCGTCATCGTTCAGACAGAGGTGTTTTGGCCCTTCTTGACCCGCGATTACGCACTAAAGGTTACGGGAAGCGTTTTCTTGATTCAATTCCTCCCGCACCGGTAACACACAAGCTCTCAGATGTGGATCGCTTCTTCAACGCCCTGGAAACAGAGTCCACAGAACCATGATCACCGTAATCCACGTAGACTCCAATTAGTCAAAATGCACATACTTGGCGAACACTTAAATGTCATAACTTTTTTTCGGCAGCGGCCTACTCACCGCATCCCTGCTTATCCAATTCTGAAATTGAAAACCATAAAATAGCCAAACATCATGACGCACATCTCTCGCGACGTCTTGGAAACAAACATAGGTGCGGTCAAAAGCAGAATTACTCAGGCAGCTTCGGCATGTGGACGCAACGCAAAAAACATTCGACTAGTCTCCGTCGCAAAGACATTTCCTGTTTCTTATACAGACATGGCGTTCGGCTTGGGACTGACAGACTTCGGAGAAAATCGAATACAGCAAGCAACGCAAAAAATAGAACAATTGCCAAAACTGCCAATTACATGGCACTTCATAGGACACTTGCAGTCAAACAAAGCGCGTACTGCTGTGACCTGCTTTGACTGGATTCACTCCGTGGACAGCGAGAAACTTCTCAAGAAACTCGACGAAGCTGGAACAGAACTGGGCAAGACTCCACAAGTTCTTATTCAAACGGACCTTGCCGGTGAAGCTACTAAACATGGTGCAACCGTAGACAAGCTCCGCTTACTTTTTGAAACCGGAATGCGTTGTAGCGCTGTCAAAGTACGAGGTCTTATGATCGTGCCTCCATGGAACAGCAATCCCGAAGCCACTCGACCCTATTTTCAAAAGCTTCGCGAAATCAGAGACACATTAAAATTAGACGGTGTTGGCGAGACAGTTCTTGAAGAACTGTCGATGGGTATGAGCCACGATTTTGAAGTCGCCATCCAAGAAGGAGCAACAATGGTACGTGTCGGAACTGCATTATTTGGCAGGCGCACCAAGTAAATACTTCAACAGCACATTTAGGTAGTGCCGATTACAACTCACCTGCCAAACCAAACGGCAATCCACAAAATTTATAACTTCAAACTGTGCGGAAAAGAAATTTTGACGCCATCTATTCAGCGAACACCCTGAAATATTCGATCCCATCGAGTTTGCGTGAAAACCCCGACAGCACCTGAGGCTAATCGTCTAACTGTCGCACCTAATCCGGTATCCAATATGATTTCCGGCGCGCCAGCGTCATAAGACCAGTAGATGACAACCGCCTTTCCCCTAATGTGATCGTGGGGCAACGTACCCCAATAACGGCTATCTTCCGAGTTGTCTCGGTTATCTCCCATCATGAAGTAATGCCCGTCGGGCACGGTAATCGGTCCATGGTTATCCCGCTGGGCAACCGCTATTGCACCGGGCACAAGACGAGTCATATGAGATGGAAGATACGGTTCAGGGAGAGGTTCATCATTAATGTAAACAGTCTTATCACGAAGTTCGATCTTCTCTCCTGGCAGGCCAATAACCCTTTTGATGAAATCTCGTTCGGGATCAAGAGGAAACTTAAACACTACGATGTCTCCTCGATCGACAGGCCCATTTGGAAGCACCGTCGTTTCGGCATCAAAAGCAATCGGAGAAAAAACGGCTTTGTTGACCAGTAGGTGGTCTCCAACCAACAGATTGTTTTCCATCGAACCAGTCGGAATCTTAAACGCCTGCACGACCCAAGTACGTATAAAGAGCGCAAGGATTACTGCAATCACTATTGATTCAAAATATTCACGTGCCGTCGACTTCCGAAACGACGGCACCGACTGTCGAACTTTAGTCATCACCAATCTTAAGTACTGCCAAGAATGCCTCTTGGGGAATTTCTACATTTCCGACGCGCTTCATGCGTCGCTTGCCCGCTTTCTGTTTCTCTAATAATTTTCGTTTGCGGCTGATATCCCCACCATAACACTTGGCAAGTACATTTTTTCGAAGCGCCTTCACACTTTCTCTGGCAATGATCCGTGTACCGATAGCTGCTTGTATAGCAACCTCAAACATCTGTCTCGGAATCAACTCTCTCATCTTCCGTGCAAGTATTCGGCCCCGAATGTAAGCAGAATCTCGGTGGACAATAATTGACAAAGCATCGACCGAATCACCGTTGACCATGAGATCAAGTTTGACTAGTGGTGATACCCAATACCCACTAACATGATAATCAAGCGAGGCATAACCACGAGAAATCGTCTTCAGGCGATCATAGAAATCCAAGACTACTTCATTGAAAGGCAATTCATAGGAAATCATGACCCGCTGGGACGCATGGTATTCCAGGTTCTTCTGTACGCCTCGTTTCTCTTGGCACAACTTAAGAATTCCACCAACCTGCTCGGCTGGTGTCAAAATCATCGCCGTAATAACTGGTTCTTCAATCTGTTGGATACTTCCCGCATCGGGTAATTTGGCAGGACTATCAACTTCAAAACTGTCCCCATTAGTTGTTGTCACGCGATAGAGCACACCAGGGGCAGTTGTGACAAGTTCCATATCAAACTCGCGTTCAAGTCGTTCCTGAACAATCTCCATGTGCAGCAAGCCAAGAAATCCGCAGCGAAAACCAAATCCGAGAGCAGCAGATGTTTCAGGCTCAAAAAACAACGCCGCATCATTAAGACGGAGTTTCTCTAACGCGTCACGAAGCTCGGGATACTGATGACTCTCAACCGGATAAAGTCCAGCAAATACCATCGGTTTCATCTCTTGAAAGCCCGGAAACGGAGTGGCGGTACAACGCTTGACCCCCGTTACCGTGTCACCGATTTTGGCATCAGCAACATTCTTGATATTCGCAATCAGAAAACCGACCTCACCAACGCCTAATTGGTCTACGATTTTTGGTTTGGGAACAAACACGCCAACTTGCTCGACTTCGTAGTCTTGTTCAGCGGCCACTAGTCGAATCTTCATTCCCGATCTAATGACGCCGTCAGCTATACGGATCAAAACTACGACGCCGCGATAAGCGTCGTACCACGAATCAAAAACTAAAGCCTTAAGAGGTGCATCTGGGTCTCCAGTCGGTGGCGGCAATCTATTTACCACCGCCTCAAGAATCTCTTTCGTGCCTCGTCCTTCTTTGGCACTAGCCAATAAAGCTTGATCTGGATCGAGCCCTATCAGTTCTTCGATTTGCAGAGCTGTTTCCTCTGGTTGTGCCCCTGGCAAATCGATCTTATTAATGACCGGAATAATCTCAAGATTACGATCAACCGCCAAATAGGCATTCGCAACCGTTTGTGCTTCTACCCCCTGTGAAGCATCGACCAACAGTAAAGCGCCTTCGCATGCAGCAAGCGACCGTGTCACTTCATACGAGAAATCAACGTGACCCGGCGTATCGATCAAATTCAGTACGTACTCTTCGCCATCCTGTGCCGTGTAAGACAACCGGACCGACTGTGCCTTGATGGTAATGCCTCGTTCACGCTCCAAGTCCATGCTGTCCAGAACTTGCGCCTCCATTTCCCGAGGACGCAATGCACCCGTCGCCTCAAGAAATCGATCAGCAAGTGTCGATTTCCCGTGATCAATATGCGCGATAATGGAAAAGTTCCGTATGCGATTGTGATGCATTGAGCGCCGAGGTGAGACACCTCAATTATACAAGGACCGTTCTAGTATCTATCGGTCATCTAGTGGGACAAATCTCTGTGGGTAAACGGGCCCCGTATATTCCGCTCGAGGTCGTATAAGCCGATTATTAGCATATTGCTCGAGAATATGGGCCGTCCAACCCGATATTCGACTCACAGCAAAGAGTGGCGTAAATAAATCGATTGCAATCCCAAGCATGTAATAGGTGGATGCAGAATAAAAATCAACATTGGCATCAATCTGCTTTTCTTCCTTCATGATCGCTTCGATCCGACCAGACATTTCAAACCAACGAGTATTCTCGGATCGTTCGCCGATCTGTTTCGACATCTGCCGCAAATGGGTTGCCCGCGGGTCTTCTGTGCGATAAACCCGGTGCCCAAAACCCGGCACCTTGATTTGCTTATCAAGCATATCTCTGACGATCCGATCTACTTCAGAATCATCAGCAGTTTCACCAATCGAAAGTAGCAATTTCATTACCTCTGCATTTGCACCACCATGCAAGGGACCCTTCAAAGCACCTACTCCAGCAACTACTGCGGAATGCATGTCGCTAA
>CAUZRA010000138.1:0-4820 GCA_963582035.1 Vicinamibacteria bacterium
AAAGATGGAATGGATCAATCCCCATGCGTGGGTCCACCTTGAGCTTGAGGATGGCACCGTGTGGATGGTCGAAGGTGGCACGCCGAACACATTGCTCCGCCGTGGTTTCACGAAGAATTCATTACTTCCTGGCACGGAGATTATCGTCGATGGCTATCAGGCTAAAGACGGTTCAAATAAGGGCAATGGACGCGACCTGACATTTAGAGATGGCCGCAAGCTGTTTATGGGTTCGTCAGGAACCGGTGCGCCGCGCGATGGTCGTGACAATACTGAGCCTGAGTAGTTATCGCTTACGGCACGCGGAATAGACTTCGCGAGGCCGCTCCCGTGTGACATGCATGGGAGGTTGTTTTGAAAGGTCCTGAGTATCCCAACACAAAGGTTGGGACGCTCAGGGCCTTTTGTCTTTCTTGGACTAAAAGGACTAAGACCCATTTACCCTTCTTATTTTTTCATCTAGAGTGCATCCTGATTGTTCCGTCCTGTTGTTGCCTATTGCGTCAAGGCCGACTAAAAAAAAGACGGCCGACCATTGTGGTGCTGTAACTCTCGTGCGGTCAAAGAATCAGCGGATGCGTTCTCGGTTTCAGATAGTCAACGCGCTCAGCGTTTGGTTGACATGTGTAAGCGCAGTTAGTGCGACAGAGGAGCCGGCTTTTGTTGGAATGCCGATTGGTGCGATCGAGATTATAAATCACGAGGTATTTGACGAGCCTGCGACGGGCGTTTCGGCTCCGTATCGCATTGCCAATACGGTTCATATCAGGACGCGTGACGAGGTGGTTGGGCGAGAGCTGTTGTTTGAGACAGGCGACCTATTTGACCAAGAGCTCGTGGAACAGACCGAGCGTAATCTCCGAGGGCTGTCATTTATTCGTGACGCCAGAATCGACACCATAGCTGTTGACTTGGATAGTGATGGTGAGCCGGACCAGGTTGATATGCGGGTATTGACATGGGATACGTGGTCTCTGTCTCCCCGAGTTGATTTTAGGCAGGTGCACAACCGTACGATCTGGGAACTGGGTGTTTCGGAAAAAAACTTATTCGGACTAGGCAAGGCGATTACGGCGACTCATCGTACGAATCTCGATCGGACAATCGATCGGGTGTCCTATGCAGATCCGCAACTGGTCGGCTCAAATGTATCGTTGCTCGTATCGGCGTCGCATTTAAGTGATGGCGATGAACAACTCCTTATGTTTGATCGCGGGTACTTGTCGTTGCGTGACCCGTGGTCGTGGACGGTCGGTGGGGGAAGTTTTCGTCGAACGGATCCGATTTTTGAGGACGGTTCTGAGATTGGACGTTTGTATCATCGGGGGCAGTGGGGTGATTTTCAGGTCGGCCGAGCGGTTCAGCGGAGCGCTCGACGAGCGCTGCGTGTCCATGGAGCGTTTCGGTTGCGAGAGGAGCGTGTCGGTTCGGAAATGCGTGATTTTGGCGTGGCCGAATTCGGTATTCGATCGATTGGACACCGGTACGTTCGCTTGACGCATGTGAATCAGTTTGAGCGGAGTGAGGACTTTAATGTAGGAACTGATAGCTTTGCGACGGTCGGTTTGTCAGGACCTGAATTGGGTGGGAGTAGTGAGCGTGCGGCGTTCGTGTCAGCCGGTCACATACAGGGCATCGCTTTTGGTGACGGACATTTTCTTATTGCTGAAGCACGATTTGATGGTCGCCGTGAACACCATGAGTGGCGTAATGCTCTGACCACTTTGCGTGGACGGTATCTTCTGAAGCATGCGGAGCGTCGTGCCATGATCGGGCGGGTGGCTTATCAGCGTGGTCATAATCTTGATCCAGAAGTTCAGTTGTTGCTCGGCGCTGAAAGTGGACTTCGAGGTTATCCGGTTCGTCAATTCAGTGGCAATCGATCGGTGCTTATGACGCTTGAGGAACGCTGGTTTTTTGCGGATGACGTCGCGCAATTGGGTTCATTGGGATTGTCAGGATTCGTTGATATGGGGTTTGTGTGGCCTGAACAACGGGTTTTCACGTTACGTGACCTTAAGACATCGGTTGGAATGAGTCTGTTACTTGGAAGTAATCGTTTGTCGTCGCGTGGCGGGATACGACTCGATTTTGGTTATGGATTGAATCAAGTTGCCAATGTGGGGCGGTGGGTATTTGCTGCCGGGTCGGACATTGCATTCTGACTTTCGATTCTGGCGCACTGGGTTTCGTGTAACCAGTGCGTATGGATTAGGTTCCCTGCTTCCCTTAGTGGTGTTGTTCGTGGTCGTTCCGTGGTTTGGTCGTCATGCCGTTTTCTTGGGACAACCATTTATCATTTTATTAGTGCTCTTAGGCTTGTCGGCTCTGGGTGGTGGTTTACTTACTGGACAGTTATTGGCACTCAGTGTTCGCAGTCGATTAGCCTTGGCGATTGCACATGCTGTGGGGTTTTGGCCGATATTTGGTGTTGCGGCAACATTGCCGGCGCTGGTCGGGCATGAAACGATCGGTGAACTGGGCGTTCGTTTTGTCCCAGTATTCTCAGTTAGTTATTGTTTGATTAGCGGTGTTGGTAGGCTGCTCGCCGGTCATGGCTGGAAAAATGCAGTGCGTTCTGCAGGGATTGGACTCGTCAGTGGCACTGCTGGTGCTGTCGTTCTCACCGTCGTCGTGTCGGTTGCCACGTATGAGACGCCTACTACGGTCCAGTGGTTTCTTGCCGTGAGTGGGACGACGGTCGCCTGTCTGTTGTCGTCAGGACTGGCCGGATGGTGGGGTGGTCGGAGTCTATAACGCACGACTGTGCCAGTTCCGTTCAAGGTGTCTTTCGGCACGGTAAAAAAAGAAACCGCTAGCTGCGGACAGAAGATGCCAGATGCTGTGCGGTTGTATGAGGTGCGCACCGATGCCCCCCACGCATCCAATTGCTGCGTGGTCGAGGCCAAGGAGTACCGCGCCAGAGACGAGCAATAGGATGGCTCGTCGTGCATCAGCATTGCTTCGAGTGAGCGGGTCTGTCCACCAGCACCAGATAATGACGCATCCTTGACCGATTACCACTACGAACCCAAGTGCAAGATTCGCGGCAACCAGAAGCATACTGATGGTGGTAATCGCCCAGAAGAGCCGAGGGAACATAGATACATCCACCTGTTGGCGGTGTGACACGGTGGCAGCACAGATATATGCCATAAACAGTGGGATAGAGGCGACGTCTAGTATCTGAAAGATCGCGGTATACGAGACATGAAACAAGACGGAGGTGAGGCCAATAATTCCAAGAGCGAAAGGGAGGTAGCGGACAAAGAGCGTCCGGTCACGATAACCGAAGTGTCGCCACAATAATATGGCGACTACGAGGTATGCGGTAGCTGAGATCGCTTCTGCTGGGTGGGCGATCCACCCTTCGAGCGTCGGTTCACATGTTTCAAAAATCGCCGGTTCGAACTGGCTCCATGGCGACATTACGGCACGTTTTTGTTGGAGGATGGTTCGACGAGTGTTTCCCAGGCTTTTGCGATCCTATCGCCGAAATACTTACTGATCGTTACCCATTCTTCATAGTGGTTTGGGTGTGAAAAGTTCCACCATCCCACATTGTCTGTGACTGGGACCATGTAGGACAGGTAGTCATGGGTTGAACCAAGAAAGCCGTGGTGTATACCAGGCATACGGTCATCAATACCGTGAATGGCTGGAAACTTCCATGATCCCCAAGGCGGACCGTAGTGAGCGCTGCTTTCGGTGCGCCCGAGCGCATAGGCTGGATCGATCTCACCCGGTGCTGTCAGCAGACTTAAGTCACCAATTTCGATCAGACTGACTTCTGCACGGACACACCCCAGGGTTCCCCAGCAGGAAGGCCAGTGATAGCGAGGTCTTTCTGGTACTTCAACACTATCGTGCCAGACCGACCACGTTCCCAGTATGTGAATTGCGTTATCGATTGGGATATCGAGGCTAGTTGCTCGAACGCGGATACGGGAATTGTTTATTGGAGCAGCATGCATCAATGCTTGAAGTGCAGCATCTGCGATTTCATAACCAGTCGATCGGATTTTATCCCAGCCATCATTGACCAGTACGGGGCGACGAGAACCATTCGCAATGGTTTCATAGACCCGTTCGCCGATGGTGTTCCAGAGAGGAACAGGTGTGCCTCGGAGTCCACCGATCTGGTTGCCGAGTGTTCCGACGGTATAAATACCCAAACCGCCGCCATTTTGTTCGAGATATTCCCGGAGATAGTGCGGGTAATCGCTGGAGATGAGTCGATTACTACTTCCAAGTGTATCGGGGTGGTTATGCCAGTTTACGAATGTTGCGATAGGGGTTCCTGCCGCGGTGTCTGTAAACGCTGCAGCCACGATGCGCGTGTTTCTGACGATCGGATCACGTTGATCTCGCTGAATGAGATATTGATCATAGGATGCGGGATTATTTCTCAGTTCGACACTGCTGTCAGGAAAAGAACAAGACGGATCCGATTTTAGTACACCAGTCTGTCTTTCGATGCACGATAGATGCGTCGCGGTGGCAGTTCGAATGTCTGCGGGGCGAAGATTGTCGAGTGCAGTTGTGATCGATTCGTAGAGTTTGGTGCGTACCTGTTCTCCGTAGCGCCGATTGTTCCCACTCATGAGCGTTGACCAGTACCCGCTCGCGTCAGGTGCGGAGTGTGTATGCGTTGAATGGATGATGATGTGAGTGGTTGGAATTCCGTAGCTAGCAGAAACACGCCGGCGTACCGGCCCGAGGTGTTTTCGGCCAAGGCCAGGAAGGTCGACCGCGACTAGTACAATTGTAGTGCCGGTATTGTCTCGAAGCGCGAGACTTCGCGCCCAGAGGGGGTCATG
>CAUZRA010000139.1:0-4796 GCA_963582035.1 Vicinamibacteria bacterium
GCGCAGTGAATTGGTAGCATGGTTGGAAGAATCTCTTATTGAGACTAGGGAGATCTTTTCCGGAAATATCCTTCGACAACCTGCGTATCGTGATGTGGTGCACCGAGTACAGGGAGATCTGCATCGTTCGGACGTTGTCATGCGGGATACGTTTTTTATAGGCGTGTACCCGGGGCTTACTGACGAAATGTTAGATTTTGTATTGGAGCGGTTTAGAGAATTCTTTCGGTCTCGCGGATTGTCCTGAACGGCATCGTGGGTGTGACAACGAATGAAAGAACAGACAAGCGGACCTGTACCTGAATTAACGGTTGCTATCGCAGCTTATAACGAGCGTGCGACCATTATGGAGGTGCTTCAGCGCGTAATAGCTGTTCCCGTGACAAAACAGATTATCGTTATTGATAATTGTTCAACGGATGGTACTCGTGAACTATTGGCTGAAGTTGACGATTCCATCGAGGTGATATTTCAGCCCCGTAATTTAGGAAAAGGCACCTCGATTCGAACTGCAATTACACATGCGCGTGGCGAGTATTTCATTATTCAGGATGCCGACCTCGAATACGAACCTGAGCAATATCCGCGACTCTTGTCCTATGCACGTGAACATGATCTTGATGCGCTGTACGGATCGAGGGCTATGGAAGGGCGGAACACGAATTACGTTGGATATTATTTTGGTGTGCAGGCGCTGACGTGGATGACCAACCTATTGTATCGAGCGCGGCTTACTGATGTGGCGACAGCCTGTAAGATGTTTCGGACGTCCGTTGTGTCACAGTTGAATCTTCGCGGCGCCAGTTTTGATCTCGATTTTGAACTTACGAATAAGATTTGTCGAGATGGCTGGCGTATTGACGAAGTGCCAGTCCCCTATCATCCTCGAACCTTCGTCGAAGGTAAGAAAATTCGCAGTCGTGACGGTCTCAGCGCGGCCTACGTTATTATTCGCGACCGATTTATCGAATAATGTCATCCACCACATTGTCGTGGATTCGAACTCCGGGAGCTATTCAGGTATTTCTGTTTGCTCTTATTGTTCGGTTTATTGTTTTACTCGTGATTCCGGCTGCTCCAATTAGTGGTGATGCCAGTGATTACGATCGTCTCGCCCATGCGATTGTGAATGGCGAGGGGTATGTCTCCGAAACCGGGCAGCCCACCTCGATGCGACCCCCTTTGTACAGTTATGTGCTTGCAGCGTTTTATCGAGCGTTTACGGATGGCCCAGCAGCTATGCGGTTTTTGCAGGCAATCCTTGATGCTGTAACCTGCGCACTCGTTTATGGATTGACGTTTCGTCACTTTGGAATCGAAGCAGCACGAATTGCAGGTGGGCTTTCGATTTTTTCACTCAGTTTATTGTTTGCCACTCGTCATTTACTTACCGAGACATTTATGGCGTTCTTTATGGTGGCAATTGTTTGCTCGCTCGACACAGCGTTGACGTCGTGGCGAGTGGGAGCGTTTTTGCTGACCGGTGCTCTTGTCGGACTCAGTACGCTAACGAAAGGTACAACGTTGCCGTTACCGGCGATGTTGCTTTTGCCGATATGGGCGTCGACCCAGTGGAAGTGGAGACCGACTGCTCGCGCAGGTGCAATTGTGTTCGCTGGTTTTCTCGTCGTGTTATTGCCGTGGACTGTCAGAAATTATCTAGTTCATCACGAGGTCGTTCCGGTTACGACGCAGATGGGGTGGGTCGCCTATTCGTCGTATGCGCCTCCAGAAGGTAGGATTTTTGGCGTCTACACATTTGACGAGACGGTTGAGGCCGCTATGCGCCTTCCCGAAGCTGAACGTAGTCGGGAACTCACAGATGCGACGGTGAGTCTCATCCTAGAACGACCTGCTGAATTACCAAGGTTGCTCGTTTTGAAGTTCTTATATTTTTTCAGTCCATTTGACTGGGAAATCTTAGGCGGCGATGGAGTGTTTAATTTTCTGTACGCGCTGACGCTACCACTAGCGTTGTATGGACTCTGGGTCGCAAGGAACAGAGGTTGGCGACCATGGTTGCTGGCGATGCCGCCTGCGTTTTTACTTGCGGTGTCGCTGGTTTTATACGGAAGTCCGAGGCTACGGCTACCGGTCGAGCCAATACTGGCGGTACTGGCTGGCGGTGGGCTAGTCGACATGTGGTGGAAAGCTGAGGAACGACGAACAGCGTTCATGGTTATGTCGGTGGCTGCTCTTATCGGCGGGTTTACCATTTATATGTTTAGTGCTGAGGTGAAGGGTATGAGTGCGACGATTCTTCAAGGCATAGGATTGTGGTGACGGTCTTTCCATAAAGCACTAATCAGTAAGGTTTTACGGCTGACTTGTGTCGTGGATTTCGAATGGAACTGCGGCCAGTTGTTATGCCGCATATATATAAAGGAGGTCATTTGTTTGGATCGGATGGCCTCCTTTGTGTTTGTACGATTTAGGATAGCCATAGCTAAGGGGTGATATGCGACATAACAGTGGCTGGCATGGTCTCGGAGTCGTCGTGTTTTTTTCTGTCAGTGTTGGGCTATTTGAGCATCGTGCATCAACAGAACAAATAAGCTCTCCACCGCTTGTGAGCCAGGCTCTGTATGAACGCTGGATCGATGACCTGTCTAACTGGGGGCGCTGGGGTCCGGATGACGAACTTGGCGCGTTTAATTTAGTTACATCAGAGAAGCGTGTTAAAGCTGCAACACTTGTCACAGAAGGTGTCACGGTATCACTCGCCTCCGACGCTCAAAATTACGAAAGTGTTGATGTGCCGTGTCCAATTAAGTGGTCCATGACTCGTGCAACGCGTACAGGTGCCAGTGACGAGATTGCTTACCCATGTATTCATGGGCCAGGAACAACACATCTTGATGCTTTTGCCCACGTGTTTTTTGATGGAAAGATGTGGAACGGATATGACGTTGAAGAATTGGTGACCGTAGATGGGGGGGCTCTTAAGAATTCGATCATGACGATGAAGGATGGCATCGTGACACGTGGGGTGCTGTACGACATTCCACGATTAAAAGGGGTTGATTATCTTGAACCGGGAACCCGCATTACAGTGCAGGATTTAGAGGATTGGGAGGAGATGGCCGGCGTCCGGGTCGGTCCTGGCGATGCGTTTCTCATTCGCTGGGGACGATGGGCTCGTCAGGATGCTATTGGTCCTTTTGATACCGGACGGGAGGCTGCGGGCTTGGACAACAATGTGATTCCATGGTTACGTGAACGTGACGTGGCTGTTGCCGGATGGGAAACACCTGGCTACGCACCGCAACCAGACGGCGACCTTCCAAGAACGGCACTCCATAATTTCGCACTGACGATTCTGGGGATTCAGGTGCTTGACCGTGCTAACTTTCAGGCTTTGTCGGCGATTGCGGCTGAACAAAATAGGTGGGAGTTTATGGTCACAATTGCGCCGTTGCGCGTTCCAAATGGGACTGGTTCCCCCGTGAACCCTATCGCTATGTTTTAGTGGTTGAACACCATACTATGCGAATGTGTACGCGCGATGAATAATTCAGGAATGTGATTTTTGTCGAGGTCTTATCCCGCGAGCATGGTGTATTGCGACATGACGACTCACGAGGTGCAAACATGAAAACGCGATCGAACAACTTATCTGTCGTACTTAGCATGATTCTCATGATGTCCTCTCTCCTTGTGGCACAGGGAACTGAAAATGGAGAGTGGCGGAGCTACGGTGGTGATATTGCGAATACGAGGTATTCAGGTCTCGATGAGATTTCCGCGGAGAATTTTGGTGATCTTGAAGTTGCCTGGCGTGTCAACACGGCTAACTTTGGTCCAAATCCAGAGTACAACTTTCAGTCAACACCACTCATGGTTGACGGTGTCCTGTATTCGACGGCGGGCTCTCGCCGTTCTGTTATAGCGCTCGATGCTGGTACTGGCGAGTTGTTGTGGATGCATCGTCTTGACGAGGGTGAACGTGGTGCGGCGGCACCACGCCGGTTATCGGGTCGCGGTTTGGCGTATCGCGATGATGGAGAACATGGGCAGATCTTTTACGTTACACCGGGCTATCAATTGATAGGCCTTGATGCGACATCAGGTAGCCGCCTGACTGATTTTGGTGCCAATGGCATCGTAGACCTGAAGCAAAACTTTGATCAAGATATTGATTTGGTAACTGGTGAAGCTGGTTTGCATGCGACCCCACTCGTTGCCGGTGACACCATAGTTATTGGTGCTGCACATTTGCCTGGAAGTACGCCGCGATCGATGCGGAATGTAAAAGGCTATATCCGAGGATTCGATGCCCTTAGCGGTGATCGTAAGTGGATTTTTCATACGATTCCAGGAGCAGATGATTTTGGTAATGACACGTGGTTGAACGATTCGTGGCGTTATACGGGTAATACTGGTGTTTGGGGGCAGATCAGTGTTGATTTAGAACTGGGCATTGCTTACCTGCCTACTGAAATGCCGACCAACGATTACTATGGCGGTCATCGTCACGGCGATAATTTGTTTTCTGACAGTTTGATTGCAGTGGATCTGGAGACTGGTGATCGATTGTGGCACTACCAGTTTATTCATCATGACGTTTGGGATTGGGATTTACCGTGTGCTCCGATCCTTGCGGATGTTGTGATCGATGGTGTCGAGCGGAAGATCGTTGCGCAGCCCACAAAACAGGCTTGGCTGTATGTCTTTGACCGCGAGACTGGCGAACCAATTTGGCCGATCGAAGAACGGGAAGTGGAGCAATCAACTGTTCCAGGAGAACTTCTTGCTCCGACTCAACCATTTGTCACGAGACCACCTCCGTATGATCG
>CAUZRA010000140.1:0-4789 GCA_963582035.1 Vicinamibacteria bacterium
ATGTTAGCCATTGATACTCGGCGAGTATGCCGTCCTTTAGTATGACACGTGGCGTAAATCCGAGTTCTTTTCTGGCGCGTGTAGTGTCTGCGAAGGTGTCTCGCATGTCTCCTCGTTGTGTCTCTTGTCGGCGGACGTTGGGACTTTTTCCGGTGCACTGCGCCATAACGTCAAGTATTTCATTCATGCTTACTCGTGAACCGCCCCCGACGTTATAAACCGTACCGTTTGTGCCATGCTCCGCGGCTGCGATAGTAGCGGCAACGGCATCTTCAACGAATGTAAAATCACGGGTTTGTTCGCCGTCACCGTAGAGGGAGAGTGGCTCATTGTCTAGAATGGCTCGAAGAAAACGGTGAAAGGCCATGTCTGGGCGCTGTCGCGGTCCGTAGACCGTAAAGTAGCGAACGGCTACCGTCGGAACCGCGTAGTTCGCATGGTAAAGCATGCAGAGGTGTTCTGCAGCGAGTTTGGTTACACCGTATGGAGATAGAGGTGCCGGCCTTGCTGTCTCCAGCATGGGGATTGGGACTGCATCACCGTAGACTGAGGAGCTAGACGCATAAACGATGCGTTCGAGCGAATGATTGACGCAGGCTTCAAGTAGGCACTGCGTTGCGTCGATGTTTAGTTTCGTATAGACGGCAAAATCAGCCCCCCAGCTCTTCCTAACACCGGCTTGGGCTGCCAAGTGAAATACATGAGTTACGTCGTCGAGTAAGTTGCCTAAATCTGCTGTTAGCAGGGAGTCCTCGATAAATCGAAACTGGCGGCGTTGCTTGAGCGATGCGATGTTCGATTCTTTGATTGACCGAGCATAGCAATTCGTAAAAGAGTCGAGTCCGACAACTTCATGCCCCGCTTCAATGAGACGCTCGGAGAGATGGGAGCCAATAAAGCCGGCCGCTCCCGTAACGAATGCTCTCATGCCAAGAATGCCTGCAGTGTTGGCGGAACTCTTTGTGGTCGCCCACTGGGGTCCGTCGCCGCATGGACAGTTATTCCTGACGCGAGCGATTCATTGTCCGCCTGTCGACGCACTTCGTATGTGAATTCGACGCGGGCACGAGATTTTAACGAGCCGGCTGTCTCAATGTTCAAAACATCGTCGTACCGCGCAGGCGCACGATAAGTGCACCGTGCTTCGATGGCTGGAAGAAGTAACCCCGTTTCTTCAAGCTGGTTGTACGAAACACCCAACGTCCGGAGTAGTTCGCATCGCCCTACTTCGAACCAGACAAAATAATTCGCATAATACGCGATGCCCATTTTGTCTGTCTCTGCATACCGTACCCGAACTTGGCACGCTGCGACTGGCATTATTTCGGTTCAACTTTCTCATTATCTGGAGTGTCAAGTCCCGCCGCGCGAAGACGTCGTGTCGCGTCAGCCGGGTCTGTGTCCCCGTAAATCGCAGAAGCCGCAACGAGGATCTCGGCGCCAGCGTTGACCAAACGTGAAGCATTTGAGTGCGTAATGCCACCGTCGACCTCGATAGGTGCGCGATTACCCAGACTGTCTAGCAGTAACCGAGTTTCCTGCACTCTTTTTATGCTGTCCGGGATAAATGGTTGTCCCGCGTAACCTGGATTCACCGACATCACGACAACATAATCTACTTGTCCGGCGACTGCTTCTAGCGCAGACACAGGCGTTCCTGGGTTGATCGCTAGGCCGGCAGTTGCACCGAGTGCACGAACCATCGAAAGCGTTCGGTGGATATGTCTCGTCGCTTCGAGATGTACGGACACCATGGATGCGCCCGCTTTAACATAGGCTTCGATCTGTCGCTCTGGGTCGGTGATCATTAAATGCACGTCGAGTGGAACAGTGGCAACTTTGTTGAGTGCGGCTACAACCGGTACACCAATGCTGATTTGGGGTACAAAGTGACCATCCATGATGTCGACGTGGATGAGGTCCGCACCTCCATCTTCGACTGTTCGGACGGCCTCGCCAAGTGAGGTAAAGTCAGCAGCAAGAATAGATGGCGCGATCCGCAGCGTATCAGACACGTTTATTGGCTAACCTCCAGAGATATTGACTCGCCTTGGGATACCTGGAATCCGGAGGAAGGTGCCTGTCGAATCACGATATCTGGTGGGATGCCAGGGTACGGGTGGTCACCAACAACGGTGACTCGAAAGCCGAGACCACGAAGAATGTTCGCTGCGTCGTTTCCGTCGACGCCAATTAGATTTGGCATCACGTAGCTGCGTCCGCGTTCTCCGGTATTTACCAAGATGGAAACGATTTCACCGCTGCCGTAGGGTGGTGGGTCTTGAGCGACCACGGTGTTGGTCGGATAACGGTTCGACCGGATTTCGGCGATTTCACGCAATGTAAACAATTCCTCGGCAAGATGTTCTGTTGCAAGGTTTTGAGATTCACCGACCAGAGATGGGAGTTCACCAGTATTCGGGCCAGAACTCAGCCAAAGCTTAACGTTTCTCCGGAGTCGTGTTGGTCTCCCCGGTCGGGGGTCTTGCTCGGCAATCCGACCTGTTTCTATCGCAGGGTGTATTCGGCGAAGGGGGTCAATCCTCGCATTCAGACCAACAGCTGCTAAAGCCTCAGTCGCTGCAGCAGGTGTTAGCCCGCGAAGGTCAGGCGTCGCAACCTCGCGAGATTTGATCGAAAACTGGAGTCCGGCGTAGGCCGTGATGCCGTAGGTGACACCTAGTGCTCCAAGTAGTAAGGCGAGTTTGCCAATGAGGAGAAGACTTGTCCGAGCATTCATTGGAACTATTCAGTGTAGAACAAGTCTTTTAAATGGACAACGTTCAAGGGATTTGCTTTTGTAGTGTGGCGGCAAAAAACCCGTCGATTCCATCTCTGAATGGTAATGTTCTCAAAAAGCCATCAGGCTCGATGCAGCTATTAAATTCTGGCGCAGGTGGTCGTGAAATTCTAAAATCTTGTCGTTCTAACAGGAACTGTTGAATAACAGCGTTGGTCTCCTCTGGTTCCGTAGAACATGTCGAGTAGACCAGCCATCCTCGCGGCCGTAAGGCCTCTGAGGCGAATTTCAACATTCGGAGTTGTCGAGCGGAGAACGCTGTTAACTCCTCGGCGGTTCGTCGCCAACGGATGTCCGGATCTCTTCTGAGGATGCCAAGTCCAGAGCATGGAGCGTCGACCACAATGACGTCGAATACGGCGGTAAAAGGGAGCGGTTGTTCAGCGTTGAGCTGAACAACAGACGCATCAGAGATGTTGTGTTGCGCAAGATTCTCTATGAGGAGATTTATGCGTCGTTCGCGGTAATCAGTTGCCACAACGCGAACCGGGTTGCCGCTGCACGCAAGACCGATAGTTTTCACACCGGGCGCTGCACAGAGATCGAGTATTACCGGATTTTCAAGCGTGGCAGTCAGGCTGCAGACAAGTTCGGTGACGACTTGTGCTCCTTCTTCTTGAATGATGTATTCGGAGGTCAAGCGCTCGCCAACGGTCGATATGGATCCATCCGTGACGATGAGTCCTCGTTGAGCGACTCGAGTTGCAACCGTGTGAACACCCATTCTCATAAGTCTCGTCGTAAGTTCAGATGGTGAGACCCGGTTTAGCAGTGGTCTTATGGTGACCGTCGGCCGCTGATTATTGAAACGAACCCAGGCGGCGGTTGATGTCCACCCGTGACGGTCGAGCCACCTTTCAATAAGCCAGCTCGGGTGAGACAGTGTGACGCTTAAGTAGTTAACGGCGGCCGTATGGTCGACGGTCTTGTCGTTTTCACAGGACGGAATCAATGGAAAGCTAATCGGACGGCGTCGTTCCGTGTAGTTCCTTAGAACCGCGTTTACGAATCCACTTGCGCTGCTTACGCCAGCGTGCCGGGTAAGCGCGACCGCGTCAGCGACCACTGCATGTGGTGGGATCCGGTCAAGTTTCATGAGCTGATAGAGTGCGACTCGAAGGATGCGAATTACGGAATCATCGATATCCGTTAAGGCGCGGGATGACAGTTGGCTAATGACGTGGTCGAGTGCGGCACGCCAGCGGTACACACCAAACGCAATTTCTCCGAGAAGTGCGCGGTCGCGGGCGTCACCGAGATCTCGTCGTCCATGATCAAGCGCGGTCGCGAGATCGTATCGATTACGGTCAACGTCTGTCAGTACGCTGTGAGCGGCTTGTCGTACCGGTGCTGTCATAGTCCGTGTGAGGTTAACTGCGTGCCTATCTGCCAGCGTTGACCTGAGAGGAAGGAACGTGTGTCTAAAGAACGTCGGCCTTCCTGTTGAATGTGACGGATTGCTAGAGCATTTTCTGAGCCAGTTGAAACGATGAGTCTGTCAGCACGAGCTTCGATAATCGTTCCGGGGCTTTTGGCGGAGTCATGGTGCTCTACAACGGCGCTGCGATGGACGAGATATCTCGTGCCTTGATGCTTAGTGGCGGCATGTGGCCACGGATGCAGTCCGCGAATTAAGTTATGAATATCAATAGCGGGCGCATGCCAATCAATGTGGCCATCTTCACGAGTGAGCGGTGGGGCAAAGGTTGCTTCGCTATGGTTCTGGGCCGTTTCTTGGACGCGTCCGGCCGCCAGTGCGTCGACGGTTTCGATCAATAACTGCGCGCCCAGTGTAGAGAGGTCGGTTGCAACGTCGCTACTCAGTTGATTTGGCTCGATTAAGAAATGGCTTGTTCTTAGCATTGGCCCGGCGTCCATTTTACTAACGAGTCGAATAATGGTGATGCCGGTTTCGCGTTCACCCGCGATGATTGCTCGATGGATTGGCGCTGCGCCGCGGTATTTCGGGAGCAATGAGGCATGGACATT
>CAUZRA010000141.1:0-4777 GCA_963582035.1 Vicinamibacteria bacterium
GCTCACTTAACCGACAAGGCAACTTTGTTGATGGAGACCCGTCGCCTGAAGGTGGTGTCAATTTGAAATATGGCATCACGTCGAATTTGATTGCCGATTTTACGTACAACCCTGATTTCTCTCAGATCGAGTCAGATCTGCCACAGATTGAAGTTAACCAACGGTTCGCCTTGTTTTATCCTGAGTTACGTCCCTTCTTTCTGGAAGGTGCAGAGATTTTTTCGCCACAGCGTGGCATGGTTACGTTTGTCAATACGCGGACTATCGTCGACCCTGAATTTGGCGGGAAAATTACAGGCAAGGTTGGTAACACGACTGTTGGCTTCATGGTAGCCAATGATGAAGCACCCGGGCGAACTGATAGTTCGACGGATATTGCGTCTGGAGAAAAAGCAAACAATATCGTTGGGCGAGCACGCTACGACTTGTATGCGGAGTCGTATGTTGGGGCCTTGGTGACGCACCGAGAATTTTTGGATAGCCATAGTACTTTGGGTGCGCTCGACGGTAATTTCCGGCTCGGCCAGACGCAGTCGCTGTCGTTTCAAGCGGTTCAAACTGACCATCGTGATCTCGAGCAAGTGGATCGCGAGGGGCAGATGTTTAATCTCTCCTGGCGTTTAACCAACCGGCACTGGACGAGCTTTGTCTCGCTCTATACGTTATCGCCTCACTTCCGTACGGATGTGGGGTTTGTGCGTCGGGTTGACCAAAAGCAAGGGTTTACCTCACTTGGGTACACGTTCAGACCAGAAAGTTGGGTTGTCAGTTGGGGGCCAAGTGTCCGTTATAACTGGAACCACGACTTCAATAACGTCCTTCAGGATGTCGATAAACGAGTGGCATTCAATGCGACGTTTGCGCGCAACATCAGTGTGAACAGCCAGTTTCAAGATGAAATGGAGAGATTCGGCGGCATTAATTTCCAGAAACAGTCAGGTCGTATTGGTGGGCAGATCAGTACAAGCCGCCGGGTGGCGGTCGGTGGGTACTATGAGTATGGCGATTTAGTTCGCTACGTTGAAAATTCGTTCCTTGGCCGGGGAAGCACCGGCAGTTTTTTTGCGGCGCTGCGACCGCTATCGCGGTTTCAGTCCGAGATTAATCTACAGACCACTGATTTCATCGATCCACGAACTGGCGAGGAGCTGGTTTTTGATGTCAAGATTTTACGGGCGCTCAGCACCTATCAGTTTACTGATCGGTTTTTGCTGCGAAATATTTCCGAGTACAACACGTTCGATAAGACGGTTGATCTAAACCTGTTATTTACCTATCGATTGAATGCGGGAACAGCATTTTACATCGGCTACGACGACCATTACCGACAGGCTGATCAGATCTACGGTGACGATATGGATGGCGACGGGATAGACGATCAACTCTTTCCGATGATGACTATGTATCAACAAACCAATCGAGCGGTGTTTACGAAATTTCAGTATCTCTTTCGGTTTTAGTTGTTGCAGTCATACTTTTGAGGCTCCTTATGAACATTCGACGATTCCTGATGGCCTGTTTACTGAGCATGTCTGTGCTACCTGTAAATGCTCAAGATGAAATGCGTTCACCCCAACTCGATAAGCTCACGCTCCCGCCTGGGTTTTCGATAGAGGTGTACGCCGATAATGTTCCGAATGCCAGGCAGATGGCCTTAAGTCCGACCGGCACCGTTTTTGTGAGCACGCGTCAGGCTGGAGACATTTATGCCGTACGGGATGACGACGGAGACCAGTCCGCTGACCAGGTATTTGTGCTGGACAGTGATCTCAATATGCCGAATGGCGTGGCATTTCATGACGGAGACCTCTACGTCGCAGAGATTAATCGGGTCTTACGGTATGACGATATCGAATCACATCTCGACGCGCCGCCCGAGCCAGTTGTTCTGAACGATTCTTTGCCAACGGAGCGAGCCCATGGTTGGAAATTTATTGCATTTGGTCCGGACGGGCGGTTGTATGTGCCTGTGGGGGCACCATGCAACATTTGCTTCCACGAAGATGAGGAGCCACGGTTCGCGACGATTCTCAGTATGGAACCCGATGGTAGCGATGTGCAGATATACGCTCAAGGGATTCGAAACTCGGTTGGATTCGATTGGCATCCGACCAGTGGTGAGTTGTGGTTTACGAACAATGGTCGTGACCGACTGGGAGATACGCAACCGGCAGACACATTGAACCATGCTCCGGAAGCGGGTCTTCATTTCGGGTTTCCGTTCTGTCACCAGGGGAATATTCAAGACCCAGAATTTAATACCCGTCCCTGTAGTGACTTTCGACCGCCTGCCCAAAGACTAGGACCGCATGTGGCCTCGTTGGGAATGGAGTTTTATACAGGAGACATGTTTCCGGCGTCGTATCGGGATCACATTTTTATTGCGGAGCACGGGTCGTGGAATCGTTCTCCGGAAGCCGGTCACACAGGTTATCGGTTGATGGTGGCACGTCTTGATGGTGACCGCGTGACGGGCTATGACATTTTTGCTGAAGGATGGTTGGAAGCAACGAACGAAGCATGGGGGCGGCCAGTTGACGTTGAGGTAATGCCTGACGGCGCCCTCCTGGTTAGTGATGATAGCGTTGGAGCCATTTATCGCATCACCTATTCAAATTAGAACTTGCTACCTGGAGACGTGACGTTCGCGGTTCACGCTGATGATAGTTCGTGCAGTTGTCTGTATCGTCCTGTTCTTGTCACTCTCAGTTCTGTCTGTTGGGGGTAGACAAATCACGCCGGAGTTGATTCGTGCGCGTACCGAGCGCGAATGGATCGTCAAGGCAGACAAGATGCGGCAGCACTTGCTGCCGCTTATGCGGGCGCATGAGATCGATCTCTGGATCATTCTGAGTCGCGAGAACGCACCAGATCCTGCCCTTGAACTGTTTGGTGGATACGGTATTACCGGGTGGTATGGCCATCGGAACGCGTACCTTTTTCATGACGCGGGTGTCGAGGGTCTTGAGACCATGGCGCTGGGTACTCACCTCAGTAATCACCTTGACCGGTTTTATGACACCAAGATTCTTTACGGAGAAGAAGGCTTATCGCCACACCTTCGGCAATATATCGACGAGCGTGATCCAACCAAAATAGCTATTAATCAATCGCGCACGATCAGTATGGCTGATGGTCTGACCGCAGAGTTGAAGGATTACTTAGTGCAAACCATTGGGGAAACGTATTGGGATGCGCTCGTGTCATCAGAACCTTTGCTTGTCGATTATGTCTCGACCAAGACGGAGGCCGAACAGGCGATCCAGCGAGAGGCCAGTCAGGCAACATTTCAAATTTTGCGCCGCGCATTCTCAAATGAGGTTATCCAGCCAAGGCAAACATCGTTACTTGACGTCCATTATTGGATCACCGCGGAATGGAAGCGGCAGGGGTTCGAATTTAATTTTCCGGCCTCGTTAGATCTTCAGCGCCGAGGATCGGAAATGTTGGATGACAGTGATAACCCGGTTATTCAACCGGGAGACCTGCTGCATGTGGATTTTGGTGTTCGGACTTCCGGTCTCGTGGCTGATCAGCAGAAGATGGCGTATGTCTTGCGAGAGGGCGAGACAGAAGCGCCGGCGGGATTACGTGCTGCGTTTGCTCGTTCAGTCAGGATGGCGAACATTCTTATTGATGAATTTCGTGTCGGTCGTACGGGCATTGCAATTAAGACCGCGGCGGAAGCGCGAGCATTGGATGAAGGCATTGACAGTTTGGTCTATTCACACGCGCAGGGTAATTGGGTGCATGACGCGGGCGTGTGGATGATTCATGACTGGCCTGATCGATACGGGGACCATCCCCGATTTCGATTGCGGGCAGGGGAATGGATTTCACTGGAGTTCTCGGTCAGTGAAGCAGTGCCCGAATGGAACGACCAATCTGTGACGATTATGCGCGAGGAAGACACGCTGGTACATCCTGATGGTCAGGTTGAGTACCTGTCGGGCCCTCAACGTGAACTCTGGGTGATTAATTAAAGTCACAGTGGTCGAGATTGTAGGTTTTCAGTTTCCACTGCGGTGCGTTATCGTAAGGGGCTGAGTCGCAGGGTGTGTCCGGCGTTCTTGAGTACACCCTGTAAGGTGAGGTGGCCGAGAGGCTGAAGGCGGCGGTTTGCTAAACCGTTGTAGGGTTTATAGCTCTACCCAGGGTTCGAATCCCTGCCTCACCGCCATTTTTCTTTTGTTCTTCACGAAATCACTCGAATCTTCTCCGTCCTCCTTGAGTTGGCTTCGAAGAGATAGCAGCGAGGAGCATTATTAATTCCACAGAGCACTTTCGCGTAAAAGGGAGTCTTAGAGACGCTGTGCCCCAGGTCGGCCATTTTCGACAACGAATGACGCACGTGTGCTGATCGGACTTCCCCTCCTGGTGACATATTCCAGCACTTGGTAATCGGCCACGCACTGCTCTTCTGTGACTGTGCACCGCACATATCCACGCTGTGCATTGAAAAACTTCACCCAGGGATTTTCGGACAGCATCCCGGCAGTGGAATCTCTTGTGTCAGTTCCATCGCCGCCTGAACTTATGGAAGTTCCAACGAATTCAGTGGCGACAATCGGGGCATTGTCATCTTGGTAGTCCACCTGTAAATCGTTCACCCAGTTTGTATGGATATCACCGGTCAACACGATCGGATTTGCAGGTCGACGCGTGGCAAAGAAGTCCATTAATCGACGACGCGCGACCTCATAACCAGACCAGATGTCCATCCCGAGCATCTCGGCATCACCAGGTAAGCGATCAACTCGTGCCATCATGATTTGTT
>CAUZRA010000142.1:0-4771 GCA_963582035.1 Vicinamibacteria bacterium
TTCGAACTGGCTCATGCTGGGTCCCAGCGGTCCGCGCCGATTACGTTTGGCCGTTGAGCATCTTGCACATCATCGAGGTGGCATTTGTTTTTGTGTTGACCTAGACCCAAGGTGGGTCATCAAGTTGATCAAGAAAGGTTGGATGGATCACCTGAAGGCCTATCAGGAGCATGTTATCGATCAGGCGGTAACGATTCTGTCAGCTGGGCATGACATCAGGTGTATGTTTTCGACACCGAAGCTTCTCGAGGCGTTAGCGAATCGTTTAGAGGCGGAGGGTTCGAGCATTAAGGATGCTGGTATCACCGGGATTTTTGCTGGCGGTACGGAGTTCACCCCACAGTGGAATCGTTTCGCTAATGAAGAACTGCTCGATGGCGTGTACATGACACCGACGTACGGAAACACATTGATGGGATTAGCCGCGAGTCCTCCGAGTGGTGCAGCGGAAGGCTATAAGATTACTTATTATGCACCTCAGCCACGAGCAGTCTTGCAGGTGGTCGACCCTGATAACGCGGACCAGGTTGTGGATTACGGCGATACCGGTCGCGTCATGTTGACCACATTGACGAAAGAGTTTTTTGTTCCACGCTTTCTTGAAAGAGATGAAGGTGAGCGCGAATATCCGTGTGATTTGTATCCTTGGGATGGTGTGAGTGGCGTTCGACCGTTTAGTGACCTTTCCTCATCTACGACAGTTGGGGTTTACTAGAATAATTACCAGAGAATCATGTTTTTGTAAGGAGTAAGTTGAACTATGAGAACCAAATTTATGAGCCTGAGCAGGACACTCCTCGTCACTATGGCCGTCGTTCCGGCGGTAGCTTTCGTTGGCTGTGGAGGTGGCAGCGAAAGCGAAAACGGTATGGACTCTGCGCCCATGGAGTCGAGTGCGCCTGCTTCGGACCCTGCTCCGTCAAGTGGGGGCAGTCCGCGTGTCTTCTTTGTCGCGCCTGGCGATGGTGGTGAGTTTTCAAGTGACTTTGATCTTGAAATGGAATTTGGGGCAGAGAATTACGAAATTTCACCGATTCCTGAAGGTTTTGATGCCGAAACCGACACCCCGCGTTCTGATGTGGGGCATTTCCATGTGGGTATCGATGCTGGAGGGTGTTTGCCGGTAGGGCAGGTGATTCCGCAGGGTGAAGGGTGGGTACATTTTGGTGATGGATCGAACACCTTTACCATGCAGTCCGAGCCTGCCGAATACGAGTTGACCCTACAGATTGGTGATGATGCGCATCGAACCCAAGAGGGTCTGTGCGAAACCATTTCGGTCACCATTGCTGACGGTATCTAAGTAGAGAGGTCGCTGTGATCCATTTCCCTGTTCTGCGTTGGGGTGAACCGTACCAGAGTCTCGAAGTCGACAAAGTTGTTCACTTCGATACGGGTGAACCGGTAGCTGAAGTCAGCCAGGCCAATCCCGGCATTGTCCAGCGTGATCTTCGGAAGGCAGAACGTGCGCGCGATGTACTGCGTGATTTTTCGCCGGCTGACCTAATTGGCATGGTGAAGAAAGGGGCCGAGCTTTTTTCATCGGCTGATCTTCCCCTTGGTGATGGCACGCAGTCGCCGGATGATTTCGTTCGGCAGCAATCAGCGACAACAGGGCTTCCCGAGCATATGTGTCGAATGAACATGGAAAAGCTTCGATATGTTCTTGACCATATTGATGACATTCTGATTTCCCTCACTCGTCGGCTCGATCCAGGGATTCTCGCGCGTGGCTATGGTGAAGAAGATGGTGTCATGCGCAGTTATCAAGCGACGACATCAGTACTTGGTATGGTGTTGCCATCGAATTCACCCGGTGTGCACAGTTTGTGGTTGCCGATTATTCCTTTGCAGATTGGGTTGGTGTTGAAGCCTGGGCCACAAGAACTATGGACGCCTTGGCGTATAACGCAAGCGTTTTTTGAGGCTGGTGTACCACGTGAAGCTATTTCTCTATACCCCGGACTGGGAGAAGTCGGAGCCGCTGTACTTAATAACTGTCCTCGGAGTCTGATTTTTGGTGGGACAGCGACTGTCGAGCAGTATGCCGCTAACCCCGCAGTGCAGGTGCATGGACCGGGTTTTAGCAAGATTTTACTGGGTGACGATGAAGCTGATAATTGGGAGCAGCATCTCGACTTAATGGTTGATAGCGTTCTAATTAACAGCGGACGTAGTTGTATTAACTGTTCTGGCATTTGGACGCCGCGGCACGGAAAGGCAATTGCTGAGGCGCTCGCCGAAAGACTCGGTCCAGTCGCACCGTTACCACCTGATGATCCAGAGGCTTCGCTTGCCGCGTTTACCGTTCCTGGTCAGGCGCCAGCTATTTCTGGTGATATTGATGCAGCACTCAATGAAGCTGGTGTTGAAGAAATGACGGCCAGTCATCATGCGGATGGAAGGCTTGTGTCACGAGAGCGGTGTGACTACCTTCGCCCGACCGTTGTGTATTGTCCTTCGCCAGACGTTGCTATGGCCAAGAAAGAATATATGTTTCCATTTGTTACGGTGGTCGAGTGCGAACAGAAGAATATGATTGGATCGATTGGGTCAACATTGGTTGCGACTGCCTTAACGAACGACCCGTCGTTTGAACAAGCCTTGCTTGACGCTAGAAATATCGATCGTTTAAACGTGGGGCCCATTCCGACGATCAAACTCAACTGGTTGCAACCACACGAGGGCAATATCGTCGACTTTCTCTTTCGTCCACGGGCGTTTCAAAAGGCATCATAGACGCCGTAGAGTTAAGGGTAGGAGTGTCCCTTGCTCGAAGTCACTAAGATCACTAAGCATTACCGGTCGCCAACAGGGGAATTACGTATTCTCACGGAGGTGTCGCTTTCGTTGGCGGCAGGCGACGCGGCATCCATAGTCGGTCCTTCGGGAAGTGGGAAAAGTACGCTGCTGTATATTCTTGGTGCGCTTGAGCAGCCGTCGAGTGGGCACATTACAGTAGATGGCATCGACCCTTTCACTTTGGACGATCGGAGACTGGCGGTGTTTCGCAATACCCAGGTTGGATTTGTCTTTCAGGACCATCTTTTACTACCGCAGTGCACCGTGCTTGAAAATGTGTTGGTGCCGACTTTGGTCAGTGATTCGGATTCGTCGGTCGCAGATCGAGCGATATCCTTGCTAGAGCAGGTAGGACTCGCTGACCGGATGGACCATCGTCCGGCGGAGCTGTCTGGTGGAGAACAGCAGCGCGTGGCACTTGCACGAGCACTTGTCCAGCAACCACCGTTAATTCTCTGCGATGAACCGACTGGTAATCTTGATCGCGAGTCTGCAGAGATGGTGAGTTCTCTACTATTTCAACTTCACAGGCAGCAAAACAACGTATTGCTTGTTGTAACGCACAATGCCGAACTCGCAGCGCGGTGTCCCAAGCAATATCGACTGAATAACCAAACGCTGGAATCAGTGTGATCGGGGTTTACATGCAGTTAGAAGTGCGTGTGGGGGCACTGCGATTTGGATTTAACGAATGACTCTGACTGAGCTAGCACGCCGCAACATTACGCACTTTTGGCGGACCAATTTAGCGGTTGTTGCCGGTGTCGCGGTGGGGGTGTCAGTTCTTTCCGGGGCGCTGCTCGTGGGTACGTCTGTTCGTACGAGTCTTCGAACGTTGGCATTGGAGCGTCTTGGTTCGGTTGATCAGGTCGTTACTAGTCTGGGTTTCGTACGAGAATCCTTTGCGACTGATTTAGAGTCGGTCGACGGGGTCACTGAACGATATGGGTCTATTGCGCCACTTGTGGCTGTGGAAGGGTTTGTGACCCATCAACAGAGTGGTCGTCGAGCGTCTCGAGTTCAGGTCTATGGTGTTGACGAAAGGTTTTGGACTTTTCATGGAATAGACCCTGAAGGCCGGCAACTTGATCGGAATGCCGCATTTCTCAGTGAAGGACTGGCGGCAGAACTGGGCGCGGTGTTCGATGACGCGATTTTGGTTCGGGTTGAGCGGCCGTCGGCTGTACCAATCAGTTCATTGCATGGACGGCGAGATGATGTCGGTCGGACACTGCGTCTTGGCGTAACGCGTGTACTCAAGGGGCCTGAACTGGGTGAATTTTCATTTCGTCCGCAACAAGGTTTAGCGCGATCGATGTTTGTATCAATAACGCGCTTGCAGCAAGAACTTGAGCAGAGTGGCATGGTGAATACTGTGCTGTTAGGAATGGGGAGCCAGGGGACAAGTGATGAGGGTACTCCGGATCGTGTAGCCCGTACAGAGGCGGCCGTACGGACGATTGCGACGCTTGAGGACCTCGGTTTGAGTGTAAATGCCATTCCGGATCTTGAAACATTTTCTGTGGAATCAGCCGCTGGTTTGATTGACGATAAGACTGCGGAAGCGATCGACGAAGTTGCGATTGCGCAAGGCCTCCGTACTGAACCGGTTCTTACATACCTGGCGAATCAAATCAGACACGGAGATCGAATTACTCCATATTCACTAATAACTGCGATGGACCTCGATGTCGTTAGTAGTGTTGACATTCAAGCAGAACTCGGAAATGACATTCCGGTGGTACTTAATCAGTGGACCGCTGACGATCTAGCGGCTGGTCTGGGTGACCCGCTGACACTTGAATACTATGTCTGGGAAGACGAGGGACGGCTTGTTACTCACGAGGTGGTATTGCGTGTCGCTGATGTCGTTCCGCTTACCGGGCCTGCTGCTGACCAAACGCTTGCACCAGACTATCCAGGGATTACAGAAGCCAATAATGTTATCGATTGGGACCCACCTTTCGAT
>CAUZRA010000143.1:0-4756 GCA_963582035.1 Vicinamibacteria bacterium
TAAGACCAAGCTAGCAGTCACAGCCCGAGACTGCTAATTTAATCAGTCTATCAAGCACTGCGTCAAGCTCGGTCTTGTCAGGAAAAAAGAATCAGCCGATTATCCTGTCCTTTTAAGGCGATAGGCAACAATCTTACGGGTAAGAGTATTTCGATGTATTCCAAGTAAAGACGCTGCGCGACCGAGGTTTCCATTTGAGCGGGCCAGCGCACGGGTTATGAAGCGCTTTTCGATTTCTCGACGCGGGCATCGTCGTAGAGAATACCTTTGGTTAGCATCTCATCAACCAGTCGGTTGAGTTGTTCCCGCACGCAGTTGACCCTTTCTACGAATACTTTCTAGCTTATCTCGGTTGTTACTAGCCTAGTTCACAGTCTGTTAATAGAGTATAAGCCTCGATATATTTAGCCTGAGTGTTTGCAACAACATCATCGGGGAGTTCCGGAACCGGAGGGTTTCGGTCCCACTTGATCTTGTCTAGATAGTCTCGAACGTACTGTTTGTCAAAGCTCGGTTGTGGGCCACCACTAACGTACCTATCGGCCGGCCAAAAACGCGAGGAGTCAGGTGTTAACACTTCGTCGATAAGGATAATTTCGTCATGCCCCTGCTCATTAACAATTCCGAACTCGAACTTTGTGTCAGCAACAATGATTCCCTTTCTTTCAGCGTGTTCCGCACCATATGCGTATAGGTCGAGGGTCAGTCGCTTTAAACGCGCGACCAATTCATTTCCGATCAAACGACCGGCTTCAGATTCACTGATATTGATATCGTGACCGGTATCTGCTTTTGTTGCTGGCGTAAATATTGGTTCTGGCAAGCGGTCTGATTCATTTAGTCCTGTGGGTAACTTAATTCCGCAAACTTCACCGTTCTTCTGGTATTCCTTCCATCCCGATCCGGATAGATACCCACGAGCAACACATTCGATTGCAATGGGATTTGTTCTCTGCACCAACATAGACCTCCCGGCTAGCACAGTGATGTGATTCGCGAGGGGTTGAGGGTATTCATTTGGATCAACGGACACCATGTGGTTTCGTACGAGGTGGGTAGTTTGTTTAAACCAATATGAAGAAAGTTGGGTCAGGACCTTTCCTTTGTCGGGGATGGCGGATCCTAGGACGAGGTCGTAGGCAGAAATACGGTCGGTTGCAATCATTAGCAAGTGGGCGTTGTCGATCTCGTACATGTCACGAACCTTGCCCCGGCGGTGAGGTGTTAAACCGTCTAGGTTTGTTTCAAAGATGGGTTCTTGAGCAGTCACAAATTCCTCTCGTTAGTTTTGAAAGCGAGTAGCTTACCGATTGTGACCGAACCACCGCAAGATCAAAATGTAGTACGGTCGACCCGGCATGCGTACATTCGCCAGGAAATATCTCGGCCTATTCATTGCATTAGTGTTGATGATTTTCTTTTTGCGGAACGTAGATTTCTCGGGTGTGGCCAATGCAATAGCTACTGCAAGGCAAGGAATGATCTTCCTTGCGCTGCTCGTGTTGAGCTTGGGCTATGTGATCCGTGCGATCCGGTGGCAATATCTATTGAGTCCTCTCGGGGAAGTTACGCTAGGCACTGCACTGCATTCAACGATGATTGGATTTGCGGTTAACGCGATACTTCCAGGGCGCGTCGGAGAGTTACTGCGGCCATATCTTTTAGCGCGGCGAGAACACCTGAGCACCAGTGCGGTTGTGGCTACGGTTTTAGTTGAACGGGTATTTGATCTTGTAGCCATTCTTGTGATCTTTGGCATGTCTGTCGTCATTTTTGATCCCGAATTTGTGACTACGAATGAATCGCTTATGGCTGGAATACATACGGGGGCTAGTGTCGCTGCAGGGGTTGCCGTTGTGATGCTTGGCTTCGCTAGCATAGCCGCGAGCGGATCACCAGTTGTGGATAAAGTTGTTGGGTTAGTGGCGGCTCCGCTGCCAAAGCGATTAGCTGAATCGTTGATTCAGGGGTCAACGCATTTTCTTGAAGGGTTTGCCGTGATGCGGCAGGTGATACCGTTGGCTTTTGCGGTGATGTGGTCCTTGGCGCTTTGGTCAAGTATTGCTTTGAGTCTCTGGTTAGTGACAGTTGCATTTGGTATCGATATACCTGTCGTAGGAACTGGTGTGATCGTGGTGCTTATTGCAGTGGGAGTCGCAGTGCCGACACCGGCAGGTGTAGGTGGGTATCATGCAGCGTATCAACTCGGAGTTACGGGTTTATACGGTGCATCTGATGCAGCGGCAGTCGGTGCGGGATTAGTTGCTCACGTTTTGTCATTTTTACCGGTGACGTTGATTGGTCTCGTACTGATGGCTCGAGATGGTATGAAGCTGAACCGAATTACCGACGTCGTTGAGAAAAACGAGACAGAATGTGACTGATGCGATTTAGAACAGTTTGGTGATGTAGTAATCGGGTTTTAGCGGTATTGGCAATCTAAGGAGGACCCCGGTGAAATGTCCGTTTTGTGGAAATCTTGACGATAAGGTTGTCGACTCCAGAGAAGGAAAAGAAGGTGAGGTCATCAGGAGACGTCGTGAGTGCGTGAATTGCGGTCGGCGTTTTACGAGTTATGAGCGCATCGACGAGATTCCGTACATGGTCGTCAAGAAAGATGGCATGAGGGAACGTTTTGAAAGGGAGAAGGTCATCGCTGGGCTTTTGAAGGCTTGCGAAAAAAGGCCAGTCAGCGTTAGTTCTCTCGAGGCAGTGGCGAATAAGGTTGAAGCTACGTTACACGAACGACCCGATAAGGAGATTTCGACAGAAGAAATCGGGGCGTTAGTGATGGATGCACTTCGCACATTGGATGCCGTCGCGTATGTGCGGTTTGCATCCGTCTACCGACACTTTCGCGACATAGGCGAATTCATGGCAGAACTGAAGGGCTTGCTGAAAACTAAAGGCTAGTTGCGATTTAAGTAGAAATCGTGTGTCTAGGGCAGCGAACCGTTAGGGTGTTGTTTTAGCCTGTTCTCAAGTATCTGGTTCGGCGCTATAAATTTTTGGATAGGGATGTGTCGCGCGGCGCCGACGACGGCATCGGCCGGGATTAGGCCGATGAGTTCAGTTCCGGATATTTTGACGGAGAAATTCTTGGCTTCCTTAAAGACGGCAGTGAGCACCTCCGCTAAGGGTGTTTGTTGATAATTCGTCAGGTTTATCGATACTTGTACCCCATCGTGTTTAGTTGTTGATACTAAGAGCCCTAACGCTTTAACGAATGGAATCCCGCCATTACTGGCACGAATTCGACGAGCGATTTCTTCGGCGATTTTTAGATTATGAGATTCGAGGTTGACATTGAACGCAATAAGCGGTCTTCGGGCGCCGATTACACACGCGCCTGCCGACGGATGCGGTCGCTGTGGTCCGTAATCAGGACGCCAATCATCACGTAGGAGCTTTGTTTTGAGTTGTTCGAAACCGCCTTTTCGTATCTGTTCAAGTCGATGGCGATGAGGGAATTGTGAAGACTCCTCATAGAGAAAGACAGGGATCTCGTACGTTTCAGCTAATAGTCTTCCAATTGAATGAGATAACGCGATGCACTGGTCTAGCGACGCTCTAACTAATGGCACTAAGGGGATTACATCGATAGCGCCGATGCGTGGATGGATGCCGTTGTGTTGTCGGAGATCGATGTTTCGAATCGCATTATTCGTTATCGAGAGGATCGCGTTTTGAATTCCGAGTTCAGTGCCGGCAATTGTAAGAACAGTTCGATGGTGCGTGGAGTCTGATGAGCAGTCAAGTAGAGTAGCGCCATTGATGCATTCGATCGCTCGGATGGTTTGTCTGATGACTCTACGGTTTCGTCCTTCACTGATGTTTGGAATCGATTCAATCATTTGTCAAACGGCCACTGCTAGGACCGCTCGTAAGTGGATCAATCGTTCCATTGAAACGTCGCATTATATGGACCATTTTTACTAAAGCAGGGTTAGTATGCCTGACAGTCGTAGTTCGGGGTGCACTATATAGAATAGAAAAGAATTAAGTGGAATTTGAATGGAGATATGACAATCAAGGTAGCTGAGTGAAAACTGTCCTGGCCAGAGACAGAAACCGATGGCACAGCCAACTCGAATCTGATTTGGAATGCTTCAACGTTGGCTGTGAGATCTGTGATGCATGATACTGATAATAAGCAGAGAAAGACACGGACAGTGACTAGACCGCGTGCTGTGTCCTTTGGGGCACGTAAAGCATCAACTGATGTAATTGGCCCGGAACGAAGTCGGAATACTGTCGGTTCGATGAGTCTAGATTTTGAGCACGAAGATTCTCGAACACGACAGAAACATTCCCCTTCAGGAAAGTCATCTCCATTAGCCTCGGTAAGTCGGCGCCTCGGAGCGGTAATTATTGATTTTTTGATCCTCTTGGGAATCGACGGTGCTGTCGTCCGGCTCACAGAGCGACTTGCAGAGGTGCCTATCGATTCATTTGGAGAGCTTCGACTACTCCTGCCTCTCGGTGCGTTTTTACTGCTTTTGGACTGCAGTTATGTTGTGTTTCTCACGACTTTTGGCGGGCAAACCATTGGCAAGATGTTACTTGGGATAAGAGTCATTCGTAGGGACAACGGGTCGGTTGGTTTTCGTGCTGTAGCGATTCGGACTGCGGTATCTGTTGTGTCTATTGTTCCCTTTTGTATTGGATATCTTCGCGTGGCGATCGGTAATGGGCATGCACTGCATGACGTCGTCGCGAATACAAAGGTTATTCGTGAGTAATTTGTACGGTGTAT
>CAUZRA010000144.1:0-4689 GCA_963582035.1 Vicinamibacteria bacterium
TTGACCAAGTGTTCGGGTACTTAGCAACGGGCTACCACGATCCAGTCGGAGACCTCCGAATCTGGATCAGGCCAGCTAGCTTCGAATATATCGCAACAACAATTCTTTTTGTGACTGGTATTTTGTTAGCGGTTATTACGGAAACCACGATCGGATGTCATCAGCAGACTGCACGAAGACTTGCGGCTGCACTGGTGCTAGGCGCGTGTGTTGCGAGTCTCTCAAGCGCCATTTTCGGGTTCGAGGTTTTTGATACAGACGCAGACGGCTTCGCCGTGGTTAGGCTCGATTCTCAAGAAGACGGAGTTGCACGCACGTTCGGCAACATGATCACGTCGGACACGAGATGGGCTGGCTTCACCGGGAAGGTATCCTCGGCCGGCTCGTTTCTTGTACTCATCATTGGTATAGCTGTCGGCGGCATCGCACGGCGTTCACGGTATTCGCCACTATGGATCTCCGGTGCTGTTGTAACGACTATCATGTTACTTCTTGCTGGGAGTCGATCCGCTTTAGGTGCTGGAGTTGCTACTCTCACTGTCCTAGTTGGATACCAATTAATAACGCCGAGAACCGGCCAACGAAAACGTCTACTGTGGAACGCCCTGAGCGTCACTGTTCTCATCGGAATCGCAGTAGTCTTCCGCTGGGAAGCGGTCATGAACTACCTGCCAACAGTGCTACAGCACCGTTGGGGATTAATAATCACATCAGCACGTATGGTGGCATCAGAACCACTCTTCGGCGTTGGAATCAGTCAGTTTTATCCATTGTCTCAACAATTTAGTCCGGCCGAGTTCCTGATTCTGAATGACTCAACCTACCTCGACGCACGGACGAATACCCATAACTATTTTCTGCAAGTCGCAACAGAACTTGGATTTCTAGGCCTAATAGCATTTGTTCTATCACTTTATGGACCACTCCGCGCATCTTGGAATCACATCAAGTTACGACAAAATAACCGATTCCTTATAGGAACATTCGCTGGTGTCATTTGTTTTTTGCTGACCTGTCTAACCGGGCAACCACTAATCATCGCAATTGTCGGATATCCATTTTGGATCGCACTGGGACTTCTAGGAGCGCTCACTAACATGGCAAATCAGGCCCGACATGGGGATGTAAGTCCATCTTCTCAACGAACAGCCCAAAATACCCACAGACCTCACGCCATCGTTATAGCCGGGCTACTCATTGTGACGACACTCACGCTCGCTAAAGCTAGCAGGGACCGTCACGATGTAGATCTCACACGCATCGATTACGGATTCTACGATTGGGAAACTGACGGCGGGCTGGTCAGCGTACCTTTTCGCGTTGGGACGGAATATCGTTGGAGTCGACGGCGCGCGACAATATTTCTTCCAGAAGACACGCAGCAAGCCACCATACCACTACGAGCCGCCACCGGATTTTCCGGCCAAGCCACGACCGTAACCATTCAAGCAAATGGTCGCCCTATTAATACGATCGTACTTGAAGATAATTTGTGGCATCAGGTTCTTGTGCCATTGACAACCGATGCTCAACAAGGAGTCAATCGAGTCGATTTCAACATTTCGCCGACATGGATGCCATCCGCAGTCGATCCCAACAGCAACGATCACCGGCGACTCGGGGTCATGATTGGAGAAATAACAGGCCGAAATAGAATGGGAGAAAAAGTCCTCATAAGTGACCCTTTCCCGTAAGCTAACGTATCTCTCCAGACAAGCTAGCTAGACTGTCTCGCTCTTCATCGATCAATTCACCGTATAGGTGAGCGACCTCTCGAACGAGTCGGTCGATCGTGAATCGCTTACTAACAACATCACGCGCTCGCATTCCCATCGCTCGTCGTTCAACACTATCAAGGGCCAATACTGACAACGCCTCACTCGCAAGAGCATCGGCATCACCAAACGGAACAACACTGCCAACAGATGGACTCGTTAGAACATCACGAACTCCTCCGACATCGGTGCTGATGCCCGGAACACCAGAAGCCATCGCTTCGATCAATGCCACTGGAGTTCCTTCATTCCGCGACGTCAACACAAATAAATCACTTGCGGCGTAAATGGTGGAAAGATCTTGGCGCCACCCCAAAAATCGAACAACGGCCTTTAGCTCTAATGCTCGTACCATCGCCTCCAATTTCACACGTAATTCGCCATCACCAACAACAAAGAACAGAACATCTTGTCGTCTCAAAAAAACTCTTTGAGCCATCTCAAGAAACAAGTCGTGCTTCTTGATCTCCGTTAATCGTCCAACCGTCGTAACGACCAATGTGTTATCCGGAACAGCAAGTCGTTCTCTGGCCGCACGACACATGTTGTCATCGATGCCCACAAACGGGCCGAGGTCAAAACCAAGACGGATCGAGCAAACTTGATCGGAACGACCAATCATGTAACGTTTGGTAATCTCATCAGCAATCCGAGGTGAAATTGCAACGATTCGGTCAGTCCACCGAGCCAACCAACGTTCAAGCCTAAGAAACACCGCCGTCGAACGTTTCCCGAAGTATCCATCAAAGACATGCCCATGATAAGTGTGCACAATACGAACAGGGTGCTGGCGACCACGTGTCAAGTTATAGAGTACCGCCGCTAACCGACCGAGTGCTCCCGCCTTTGCAGTATGTGTATGAAGGATATCGGGCTCAAAGTCACATAGGACTCGGTAGAGCTGACATGCGGCATCAAAATCTCTCTTTGGATTAACAGACCGTTGAAGATCCTGAAGTTTCAGCGCCTCAACGCCCTCCCGTGCAAGTAGATATCCCATATCACCCTCACCAGGTGAACGTGATCCGTGAACCAATAGACTGTCGTATCCAAAAGCTTTCAGCCGAGAAGTCAAAGAAACAGCCTGAATAGACGGACCTCCGATGTTAAGACGGGTGATAACACGTAACACCTTTTTATTTTTGTGCTGAATCGGATGTTCCGAGGCATTTTGAGCGCGAATACTGGTCATAGAAACGCCTGAGAACTGCTACAGCGGGGTCGACGGACTCACCAGTAATAGTCAGTCTGTCGAACGAGATCCACGGACGTAGCCCAGAGGGGGGGTTCCCTGCGATCGTCCAACAATTTCATCAAAATGCACACGAAGATACGAAAGAGTCACGCCATTCTGAGCACAAACCGTTGCAATCGTTCGCTCTCGCTGAGGATCAATGCTCGACGTACTAATAACAACGGTGTCAACACCACCACTGGTTACGAGTTGGGTAAGATAGTGACAATCACCAAGCACGGGGTAACGATGAAGTCGAATTCGTATCTTGGCTGGATCATCATCAATGAATCCAAGCATTCGATAGCCGGGGTTCGACTGCTTAAGTAACTGCCCGATCGCCATCGCCCCGCCATCGCCCGCACCATAAATCACAAGTCGCCGGCCACTATCTCTCTGACGATGCGCAAACTCACTCATCATCCGGAACGATGCACGCGATGCCGTCAGCAAGACGAACAATAAAATCGCATCAAGCGCGAATACGGCCCGTGAGTAACTCTCGAATCGATAGAGATAAAGGAGCACAAACTGAGCCGCAACGGTACCAACAACAACATTTCTACCGAAGGCCAGAACATCGTGAAGTCCAAAGTAACGCCATACGCCTCGATAGCCACCACCGACGGCAAGCACAATCATTTGCGAAACGACAACAACCGGAAGAGACTGTATAAAGACGCCAAAATTTTGATTAAATACAGGATCAGGAAACCGGAATCTATAAGCAGCGTAATAAGCAATGGCCACTAAGCCAAAGTCTAGTAGCACTTCCGCCGCAGCCACTTTGTGCAGTAAATCCGAGACCACCGGTGTAGAACGCGACGCGACAGACTCATCTACCTCGTCTTCATCGTAAACACGGACTCGGGCTAGATAAACAGAAAAGACAATCAGGCCAGTGAGAAACAACACCACGAACAGCGCAGACCATGACTCATTTACCGAGCGGATTGTGACACCAACTGTTCCCGCTAAAATCGCCAATCCCCAAAGAACACCGACCGCCTTACGCTCAGACAACCCTATTGCCACAAGTCGATGGGAGGAATGGTCTCGCCCGCCCACCGAGGCCGACCGACCCGAGAGCAAACGAGATGCTGTGACGAGGGTCGTATCAAAGATGGGCACAAGTAGCAGTAGCACCGGTGCACTTACAATCGAGAGAAGGCTTCCGCTTGTCGTTCCTGTAAGGTTCGGTTGCAGAGTCAAAGCAGACAGCATGAAACCGATAAACATGCTCCCACTATCGCCCATGAAAATTGATGCGGGGTGAAAGTTATAGAACAAAAATCCAGCCACGGATCCCAACAAAGCTGCCAACACTATCGCCGTCGTCACTGTGGTAGACGTTGCGTCAAACGGTGACAAACCAAAAAGCAACGTGCCTGTGCATATAATCGCAACACCAGCGCATAGTCCATCCATGTTATCGAGCAAATTAAATGCGTTGGTAATACCAACCACCCACAGCACTGTCAGCGCGCTATTAAGGGTCAGCGACTCGGTCCAATCAAGCCGGTATCCAAAAAATAACAATGCCGACGCCATGACGATTTGTGCCACGAGTTTGGTCCCGGGACGAAAGCTACGAATATCATCGGCAAGCCCAACTAGAAAAATCAGCGCGCCGCAACCCAGTGGGACCACCAGTGCCGCAGCATCACTAAACCCAATGGC
>CAUZRA010000145.1:0-4681 GCA_963582035.1 Vicinamibacteria bacterium
AGTTATGTGCAGTTTCGAGCCGCTGTTCTGCTTGCGGGGTTTGGGGGGTCTGCCGCTCGAGAGTTTTTTAAAACGGTCCTGGATTCACCGAATGACCGTGTTCGGGCAGCCGCGTACGAATACTTTGAACATGATACGGACGCGAACCTTGCGCCAAGATTATTGACCGCGTTGGACAGTGAGACATCAGAATTTGTGCGGCCTGCGCTGGTGCGAGCTCTTGCGGCACACCATGACAATGCTTCGGTTCGCGACCGTCTTTTAAAAGATATTGATAGGGGAGAAGGTTATTTTCGTGGTGGCGTGATCGAGGCGCTCGGGGATTATCGAGCAATGTATGCGGTTGACCGGCTTATAAAGATCGCCTCTGAAGAAGGACCTCTTCGGGACGATGCTTTACTAGCGCTCGGTAAGATCGGTGACAAGCGGGCGCTACAGGTGGTTGCAGCAGCACAAATAGATGCAGCGGCAATCGATTCAAAGAATTCAGAGCTGCTTCCAATCGTGTCAGCTGCAGCATGTCTTCTAGATACTGACTACGAGAACCAGATTCAGTATGTTGTCGAGGCTTTGCGGTACGGTCTGACCGCCGATGGCGATGATCTGTCGTTGCTACGTGCGGCGTCGACGGCGGCTGCCGCAGTGTCAATGGCGGGTCGCAAAGGCTCAACGATTGCGCTCCGTGCCTTAATTGATGCTGGAGTCGAAGCAGCTGATCCGGCTCGGGCTCCGATTGCACTTGCAGTTGGTGCAGTTGCGCTCAGGAACCCCGCACGTGTGTTCTTGGCGATTGCGGGTCGGAATGACCTTCGGTCATCACTTCTATTGTTACGTGACGCCTTCGATATGCTTGATGAGGATATGGCAGAGGAACGCTTCTACGTTCTAATACGCAATAAATTCTGGAATGAACAGGAAAACCCTCTAACGCGGTCTGTCGCAAAGACTGCAATGGAAGTGCTCGAGTTCTAGAGATAAATCATCTATGGATTACAAGAGTTCTGGCGTTGATATCGATGCGGGTACAGAAGTCGTGGAACGAGTGAAGCGACTGGCGAAAAGTACTTTCACCGACGGTGTACTAAGTGATATTGGTGCTTTTGGTGGGTTGTTCCGTCCTGAACTCGGAGACATGGAAGAGCCGGTACTCGTCGCGAGTGCAGATGGTGTGGGTACAAAACTCAAAGTTGCGTTTGACGCCGGGAAACATAAGACCATTGGGCTTGATTTGGTAAATCATTGCGTCAACGACATTCTTGTGCAGGGGGCGCGACCAATATTTTTTTTGGACTACCTCGCGACCGGTCAATTGTCACCTCGGATATCTGCAGAAGTCGTAGAAGGTATTGCGAGGGGGTGCAGGGAGAACGGCTGTGCGTTGCTTGGTGGAGAAACGGCTGAGATGCCGGGATTTTATCAGGACGGCGAGTATGATCTCGCGGGTTTCATCGTGGGGCTTGTTGATCGAGCGCGCATCATCGACGGTCATACGATTGTGCCGGGTGATGTGTTAATTGGTCTTCCTTCGACTGGACTTCACACAAATGGTTATTCATTAGCGCGGCGGATCCTGTTTGACGAATTGGGATTCGGGTTAGAGCAGGAAATCGACGAATGGGGATGTTCCGTTGGAGAAGAATTGCTTCGGCCGCACTGCTCGTATCAGGCTGCAGTGCGGCCGACTATTGATACAGGTTGTGTGAAGGGAATCGCACATATCACTGGCGGTGGGTTGACAGATAATGTTCCACGGATTTTGCCAGAAGGTTGTAATGCTGTTATTGATTCGCGGGCATGGCCTGTACCTCCCGTATTTGAATTTCTGCAAAAGCATGGCGATGTGCCAGTCGATGATATGTACCGCACATTTAACATGGGTATCGGGCTGGTAATTGTTTGTAGCCGTTCCGACCTAGATAGCGTGCTGACAAAACTCATTTCGTCTGGTGAGGTTGGCGCGGGCCCGGTTGGTGAAATTCGTGAAGGGGAATCGGCGGTGACATATGCTGATGTCGAGTTCCTCAAGCCGGTGGAGTAGCTTCGTTTTGGGATCGCTATGAACCGTAGACTTGGCGTGCTTATTTCTGGTCGCGGTAGTAACCTCCAATCGATTATTAATGCCATCGACAACGGGCAGCTTGAGGCAGAGATCGCCGTTGTCATTTCAAATAAGAAAGACGCCCCAGGGTTAGCGCGGGCACGGCAGGCGGGGATTAAGACCGTTGTGCTTTTGCATCAGGATTATTCCTTGCGAGAGGCGTTTGACCTTGCGGTTGTTGATGAATTGCGGGAGAGGGACGTGGGGCTTGTTTGCCTGGCTGGCTTTATGCGTCTTTTGAGCCCCGCATTTATCAAGGCGTTTCCCAACGCTATTCTGAATATTCATCCGTCGCTACTTCCGGCATTTGTAGGCCTTGACGCCCAGGAGCAAGCTTGGCGCTATGGAGTCAAAGTGGCTGGCGCTACGGTACATATTGTGACTGCAGAATTGGATAATGGACCGATCGTCTGCCAAGCCGTTGTCCCGATTAATGAAGGTGATTCTGCTGAAACGGTCGCCTCTCGCATATTGGCAGAGGAGCATCGTATTTATCCTGAGGCAATCAAAACGATGCTTGATGGTCAGTGGCGGATTGAGGGGCGACGTTTTATTGTCTGAACTTGGCCGGTCTGTTGGTTCCTGTTCTTCGAATATTCTGATCGGCCCGGTAACACTGTAGGGAGGCGTCTTTCGTCGTGCCCGTGTGGCAGGGGTATCATGGCAAGCGTAGAAATGACGGCAAGTATGACGATAGACGAACAGATTGCATATCTGACAAAGGGTTGCGTAGATGTTGTTCGTGAGGTAGACCTTCGCAAGCGGCTTGAACAATCCGCGGAGTCCGGTCAGCCGTTGACTGTGAAGGTTGGATTTGATCCCACGGCTCCTGACCTGCATTTAGGGCATACGGTGCTTATTCGGAAGATGAAGCACTTTCAGGAATTGGGTCATCGTGTGATTTTTTTGATCGGTGACTTTACGGGACTTATCGGTGATCCGACCGGGCGCTCGAAAACTCGTCCGGCATTGAGTCGCGCGGAAATTGAGGAGAATGCGGAGACGTATAAGAAACAAGTTTTCAAACTGCTTGACCCGGAAAAAACCGTTATTGACTTCAATAGCAGTTGGTTAAGCAGTCTTGGTAGCGAGGGTTGGATTCGTCTTGCCGCGCGCTACAACGTAGCGCAGATGCTCGAACGACGAGATTTCCGGAAACGCTATGAAACTGGCCAGCCGATTGCGATTCATGAGTTTCTTTATCCTCTAGCCCAAGCGTATGACTCTGTCTACCTTCGTGCCGATGTCGAGCTTGGTGGGACGGACCAGTTGTTTAACTTAAATGTAGGGCGAGACATCATGCCGTCCTGCGAAGTGCCATCGCAAATCGTTTTAACGACACCGTTGTTGGTCGGTCTCGATGGGACGGAGAAGATGTCAAAGTCAGCTGGTAACTATGTTGGTATCAATGAGCCGCCCGGCGAGATGTTTGGCAAGTTAATGTCGGTCTCTGATGACTTGATGTGGGATTACTACAAGTTGCTTACAGACCTTTCGCTGGCGGACATTGATACCCTGAAGCAGCGAGTTGTCTCTGGGACGCTCCATCCGAAGCAGGCGAAGATCGATTTGGCGATGCATATTGTGGCTGATTTCCATTCAGTCGAAGAGGCCCAGGGAGCATCTGAGGAGTTTGAGCGTCGTTTTTCTCGGAAGGAAGTACCGGAGGTTGTAGAAGAGTGGACTGGGCGTGTATCGGAAGAAGGGCAGCGGTTGACGGCGCTCATGGTTGCCGCTGGCATGGCGAAATCTGGGAGCGCGGCTACGAGGTTGCTTTCTCAGGGCGGTGTCAAGATCGATGGCATGCGTGTTGAGGACCGCTTTCACACAATAGCAGCAGACCAGCCGGCATTTGTGCTTCAAGTAGGGAAGCGGGCGCTCCGGATTATGCTTTGTAAGGACTGAGCATTACTGTTCAGAACTCAATTTATTTGGCCGAAACGATTGACACGGCCACCAGACATCTATAACCTTAGCGGGTTCCCCTAAGAACAGTGCTTGCAAGTAGTGCTGTCTTTAGAGGTTCCGCGGGCAGGAAGACCCCACTCGTGGCTAGGTTCTTTGAAAACTAGATAGGACAAAAGACGTGGAAACACGTCGAGTATCAGCCTGACACTAAATTTGTAACACAACGCAAGAGCCAAATATGGCTCTCGTGCTGAACTAGTTGTCCGAAGGGCCCCTTTGGGGACCCTGAGGCTAATGTATTCAACTTGAGAGTTTGATCCTGGCTCAGAATCAACGCTGGCGGCGTGCCTCATACATGCAAGTCGAACGCGAAAGCAACCTTCGGGTTGCAATTAGAGTGGCAGACGGGTGAGTAACGCGTGGGTGACCTACCTTCGAGTGGGGGATAACCCCTGTAATGGGGGCTAATACCGCATAATATCCTGTTCTTAGATGGACAGTGATCAAAGCTGGCCAAGCTTCGGCTTGGCTGGTGCTTGTTGACGGACCCGCGTCCGATTAGCTTGTTGGTGGGGTAATGGCTCACCAAGGCTTCGATCGGTAGCCGGCCTGAGAGGGCGGACGGCCACACTGGGACTGAGACACGGCCCAGACTCTTACGGGAGGCAGCAGTAG
>CAUZRA010000146.1:0-4681 GCA_963582035.1 Vicinamibacteria bacterium
TAATCGGTGTGTTCTCAATAGTTCGCCCAGCGCTTTCTCCGCCTGCGGGCGAGAGGGTGTTCTTTCAAAATGGGGACAATCTACAGATTACATGGCATGCCGTCGAGCGAAACGAGGTGGTACTAACCCTCCGGGACGGTCGGGAACTGGTCGCCGATGCGAGGTTTATTGAAAGGATTGAGCCAGACGCTAGCCGGCCGATACCCATGAAAACAGACGTAAGGTCTCCAGCCGCAAGGGAAAAGCCATATGCAGAGCTCATCGAGCGTGCATCTGCACTCCATGGAGTCGACCCAAGTCTCGTGTACGCATTGATCCAAGTAGAGTCAGGATATCGAGCTGATGCCAAGTCTCCTCGTGGGGCGATGGGCCTGATGCAACTGATGCCGGGAACTGCATTACGGTATAGCGTCGGCAACCCGTTTGATCCAGAAGCTAACATTGATGCGGGCACCAGACACCTCCGTACACTCCTCGATGAATTCGGGACACGCGGCGCGCTGGCCGCCTACAATGCGGGAGAAGGCCCTGTCCGACAGTTTGACGGAATCCCACCGTACTCAGAGACCAGAAAGTACGTCAGTCGAATCCTGGGCATAGCCGAGCAGCAGGTTCAAATCCAATAACGAACATAGCCTTCAACAGGAACTTTGACCCCGCAGGTCTAATCGTTTGTTCGCACTGCTATTCTCGTCGACATCGCTATAATAGTTCTTAACGATTAATCGCTATAAGCTAATGAGAACTAAGGGCTTGTGGGAATGATCTTATTGCCCTTCTCTCGAAGTGCTACGGTAAAACATGAAATTCCGTTGTCGACTCGGAACCGCATCTGGGGTAATCCAGGAGGGCGTCTACGTCGCTGACACCGAGGCGAAGCTCCGTTCCCAGTTTGAAGAACAGGGTCTCTTTGTGTTGTCACTTAAACGCCGGGGGCAGTTCTCCATCGGCGCTCTGAAATATCGATACTCGAAGCGGCCCAGCACAAGGGAATTCATTGTGTTTAACCAGGAATTGGCAGCGCTATTACGAGCTGGTATGCCGGTTGTCCAGTCCCTCGATATCCTTCGGCAACGTGTCGATAACCCTCGATTCAAAACTATCCTGGATGACGTTTATGAAAATGTTCGTAGTGGCTCGTCGTTATCGGAAAGTTTTGAGAACCAGGGCAATGTGTTTCCTGGTGTTTACATCGCGTCGTTGATGGCGGGAGAGAAAAGTGGTGGACTCGAAGAGGTATTGCGACGCTACGTAGCGTACACAAAGATTATCGATGGTGTTCGTCGAAAAACGATCTCGGCCTTGATTTATCCGATGGTGCTCTTTGCGCTGTCTATTTTTGTTGTTGCCGTGATTGTCCTGCGTGTCGTGCCTGAATTTGCTAGTTTTTATGACGGAATGGGAGCGTCATTACCGGTAGCTACTCAGGCTCTGCTTGTGCTCTCGTCTGTAATCAGTGATTACTTCGGGGTGTTGCTCAGCTTGTGTGTCTTCACCGGATTGGTCGCATGGGTGTGGCTCCGTGGGTCGGGGCGCCGCGCGTGGCTTGACCAATGTTTGTTAAAACTCCCATTTATTGGTGATGTCGCGACGAAATTTTCAACATCCCAGTTAGCACGTACGTTGTCAACATTACTCGGAGGTGGAATTCCGCTAGTAAGCGCGCTGGATGTTGCATCACGCGCCGTTGCTAATCGACATTTTTCTCAGGAACTAACTGAAATATGCCAAGAAGTCAGAGAAGGACAGGCGCTGTCAATCTGCATGAGGCAGAGGACGGCATTTCCGGCGGTAGCGATAAAGATGGTAGAGGTAGGCGAATCTACGGGTGCGTTGCAGGATATGTTGAACAATGTTGCAGACTTTTTTGATGAAGAAATTGAGACCACATTGACACGATTTATGGCACTCATCGAACCTGTGTTGCTACTTGTCATGGGGGTTGTCATCGCTGGACTTCTGATTTCTTTGTATTTACCGCTATTTCAGTTGGGAGCGATTGTCTGATGGCCTCTATTGACCGTACTAACGCCGATACGAAGCTTGATGTCGACCTTGAATCGGTTGATGCCATCGACCCTTTACAAGGAATGTCCGGCGTTAGTTCAAGAGATAAAAGAATTGAGATCGAACGAGCCCGAGCGCTAGCCCAGCGGTACCGCCTTGATTACGTTGACATGGAGCAGTTCCAGGTTGACCAAGACCTATTTCGTTCGATCCCTGCAGAACTCATGCTTCGGTACGGCTTTGTGCCGCATCGGAAGGATGGAGCGATGCTCGTGATCGTCGTATCTGACCCCACTGATCTCCCGATGATTGACGAACTTTCCCTCCTTCTCGGTTCGCCATTGGCGGTTACCGTCGGAACTCCCACCGCCATTGAAGAAATGCTCACCAAGAGCGAAAGCTCCCAACGCGTGCTTGACGAGGCGACCGAGAGTTTTCAGCTTCAGTTGCTTCGAGAAGATGAAGACGGTGAAGAAAGCTTGACCGTCGAGAGACTCACGAGTGACATCAGCCCGGTAATTAAATTGGTTGATTCGATGATCTACACCGCAATCCAGCGCCGAGCGAGCGATATTCATATAGAGACACAGGCCGATGCCGTTTATGTGAAATATCGTATCGATGGTGTACTCCAGGCGGCAATGAGACCGATCGATAAGCAATTTCATAGTTCAGTGTTATCGCGTGTCAAAGTGATGGCTGAACTAGATATCGCAGAAAAAAGGGTTCCTCAGGATGGTCGCTTCAAACTCCGTATGTCGGGTAAAACGATCGACTTTCGCGTATCGATTATGCCAAGCGTCAATGGGGAAGATGCTGTCATTCGAATTCTCGATAAGGAGTCAATTAGCGAGAAATTCCAGGAACTCAGTTTGGATATTTTGGGTTTCCCTGACGAGGAACTGAACCGATTTCGCCGGTATATCAGCGAACCGTATGGGATGGTCCTCGTGACAGGCCCAACTGGGAGTGGGAAAACAACCACACTTTATTGTGCGTTATCCGAAATTAAATCATCGGAAGACAAAATCATCACGATTGAAGACCCTGTCGAATATCAATTGCAAGGGATTACGCAGATTCCAATTAACGAACGTAAGGGGCTGACGTTTGCGCGAGGCTTACGTTCCATACTGAGGCATGATCCAGACAAAATCATGGTCGGAGAGATACGCGACCCCGAAACCGCACAGATCGCGATCCAATCCGCATTAACTGGCCACCTGGTATTCACGACCGTTCATGCAAATAATGTGGTGGATGTGCTTGGCCGTTTCCTGAATATGGGTGTTGAGGCCTATCAATTTGTTGCTGCGTTGAATTGCGTTCTGGCTCAACGACTCGTGCGCACCGTGTGCGAAGACTGCAAACACCCCGTAACTATTTCCAATGAAGTGCTTCAAGAGTCAGCTATCAACCCAGAACGAATCAACGGCCGCACTATTTATGAAGGTGCGGGCTGTATGGAATGCGGTGGCACAGGATATAAAGGACGGACAGCAATCTGTGAATTATTGGACCTAACCGATGATATTCGCGAGATGATTTTAGATAAGCGACCTACCTCAGAAATCAAAAACGCAGCAAGATTAACTGGTATGCGATTCCTCAGGGAATCAGCCGTTCAACAGGTCTTATGCGGACGTACAACGCTGCGTGAAATCAACAAGGTGACGTTCATTGAGTAAAGGACTCCTGAGTGCATTGTTGAGTACGCCCAGGCCTCAAGCGGCGATCAGTATTGCTGGTGACTCGATTACAGCCGTTGAGCTCTCGGTAGTAAAAGGCCAGTCATCGCTTTCCGTCCAGCAGATAAAGTCACTGGACACGGGTGCCGTTGTACCCAGTATGATGTCGCCCAATATTGCTGACTCGAAAGCGGTGACCACCGCTTTGAACGAAGTGCTCGCTTCCTATAAACGACGTCCTACGCGAGTTTCGTTGGTATTGCCAGACACAGTCGCAAAGGTAAGCTTGCTAAGCTTGGAAACGATTCCAGACCGCGAAACAGACCTCGCAGAACTGATTAAGCTTAAGGTGCAAAAGTCAGCTCCTTTCAGTCTTAATGAGGCGCAGTTGTCTTACGAGCTGTGCGGAGTAGATACTACTAAGCAATCACAGTTTTTGGTTGCAGCTGTGAAACAGTCTGTTTTGCGAGAATATGAAGATATTTGCACCGATGTCGGATTACAGGTCGGATGCGTTGATCTTGCCAGTTTCAACCTGATCAATACGAGCCTCTGCTCAACTTCTGAGAAAAAATCAGAAGACTGGTTACTCGTGCATGTCGCACATCGATACAGCACATTAGCTATTGTTCGCGGCAGCCAGCTCATCTTTTACCGAAATCAGGCATCAGAGCCCGGAAAGTCATTGGATGACTTTATCTACCAGACCGCAATGTATTACGAAGACCGTCTGGGTGGCGACGGCGTAAAACAGATTGTTTTTACAAGTAGTTCGACGGAAAATACTTCCGACATTCTTGAGAATGTGTTCGAGCGATCATTCAACACCTCAAACACAGTAGTTCTCGAGCAGCTCGGCTCTCACATTTCATCAACAATCCACAACGCTAAACGGATACCGATAGATTTCCTTGATAGGCTCGCTGCTCCTATCGGTATTCTTCTGCGCGATAGACATGGTTAAGAAATAGACCTACATGCTGAAG
>CAUZRA010000147.1:0-4680 GCA_963582035.1 Vicinamibacteria bacterium
GGACCAGGAGTGCACACTCGCGGGAACTGGCGCAAAGTGGTCAAGAGCAAGGGCGGCGCCGGCACCGACCATTGTTCCAATGATTCCACCGATAACCGATAGCGCGACAGATTCAGTCAGGATTTGCCAAAGGATGTCCCGACGTTTTGCACCGAGTGCCTTGCGCAAGCCAATCTCGCGCGTTCTTTCTGAGACAGACATCAGCATGATGTTCATGATGACGATACCGGCGACGACCAGACCAAGGCCGACGACCCCTACTAATACGGAAAAAATACCGGCAGTTGCTTGGTTGTAGATACCAAGAATAGTTTCTGAGGTGAAAATGCCGAAGTTATCGTCTTCAGTGGCTTTAAGTCTTCGTTCGATACGGAGTGCTGTGGTCGCTTCACCAATCGATTCGTCGATGTTGTTTGGGTCGACCGGCTGCACACGCAAGCTAAGCGATGGCCGACTGCCAAATAGGCGTTGAAATGTTCCAAGTGGAATGATTGCGAACTCGTCTTGAGACTGACCGAAGGTTGAGCCAAGAGCACGACTCACGCCAACGACTCTGAAAGGGATGCCTTGAATCTTTATCCGTCGCTCGATTGGGTCAAGTTCACCGAAGAGTCGATCTGCGGTGTCATAACCTAGAACGACAACGTTACGCTTCCGGGACACCTCTGTTTCTGTCATCAGGCGCCCTTGTTCGGCATTGAAGGACGGAAATCGAGAAAATTCACGAGAAACCCCTTGGATCGAGACGCTTTCAAGAATGCGGTCGCGATAGGTGACTTCGCCATTTCGATCGGCTTCCGCCATGACGGCGGTGACATTGGTTGTAAATTGCTTGACGGCTTCGGCGTCAGCGAGTGTGATTCGTGGATTGTTCCGCGTTCGTTCCATCTCTTCTTCACTCGTGACCACGCCACGACGAGCGATCATGAACGCGTCGGCACCGACCTCTGAAAGGATGGTGTTCTTGACCTCATCGTTGACGCCCTGAATAAGAGAAACGAGTGTGATGATTGAGGCGACGGCGACAAGATTTCCGAGAATGGTAAGGAAGGAGCGAAGCTTATTGCTCCAGATTGCATCCAGTGCGATGTAGATTAGATCGGCAATTAGGCGAAGCTGCATGGCTAGAATTCAATACGAAGACCACCGCCATCAGTCCCGAATGAAAAAAAACTGTTCTCGGCCTCAGGATCACTGATGCGAACCGGGTCTCCGTCAACAATGTTTCTCACGACGTCGAAGGGGCCAGTGATAACCTGGTCACCTTCGGTGAGCCCATTCAAGGCTTCGAAGTATCTCTCTCCTGCGATGCCGGTGGCCACTGGAATGAAAACAGCACGGCCATTGCGAACGACGAATACTCCTTCGCGTTCTTCAAGTGCTTCGCCTTCTGACGGAAAAGACTTACTTAGCGGTGGGTCACGTAAATCTGGTGTCGTTTCTGCCGCAGAGGTTGGTATTGTAAGACCCGACGGAGATGGTTCAGTGTTTGTCCTGACGATCTGACCAGTTGTGTCGATTTCTACTTCTCGGACAGTGGTCGATTGGATCGGTACAGCAATTACCCTCTCTCGTATTGCCGTGGTGATGTCGGCGGTGCATGTGAACCCAGGCCTAACGCCAGGGACATTGTCGTCGAGCGTGACTACAACCTTGAAGTTGGTCGCTTCTTGACCACTGGTCGCGCTCTGACCGGCTAATTGAATTGGACTGTTGCCTATTTCAGTCACTCGACCGGTATAGATATCATCAGGTAGTGCATCGATTGTAATTTCAGCACTTTGCGCAAAGGTGACTGCCGGAATATCCGTTTCATCGACTTCGAGTTCTGCTTCGAGAATGGAAAAATCGGCTATGGTCAGCAGAACCGTGCCGGCATTATTCATTGTTCCGACGACTACGGTTTCACCTTCTTCAATGTTTCGGCGAGTTACGATTCCCTCGATCGGAGAAGTGATGGTGACCTGCGTGAGGTCGTAGCGAGCGCTATCGAGCATCGCTTGTTCTTGACGTATGCGCTGCGTGCCGGCCTCAACTTCGACCTCTCGTGCTCGTAGTTCTGTTTTTCGAACTTCAGCCTGTGCGATGGCTTGGTCGTAGAGTTCGCGGGCGATTAATCGAAGAGACCAGAGTTCTTCCTGTCGTGTCAGATTTTCTCTTGCAAGTTCAAGGTTCACTTGAGCGGTTTCGACTGAAACTTCGGCCTGAGTACGGCTAGCGCGGGTTGCTTCAAGTGATGCCTCACCACGGTTGACAGCGGCTTGAAGGTTTTCAGGATCGATTTGCAGTAAGAATTGACCAGCTGACACTCGGTCACCTTCTTCGACCGCGAGTCTTGTTACACGACCCATGACACTGGCGCTAATGTCGACGGAGAGCTTAGGCTGAATTGTGCCGGATGCTGAGGCCACAGCGCGAAGGTCACGCCTTGTGATTGTCTCAACGTCGATCTCTGGGATGGCCGGTCGGCTGTAGTAGTAGTAGGTGATGCCAATCCCTGCTACGCCTGTCAGAATCAGTGTGTAGATGAGTATCAGTTTTTTCAAATCGTTAACTCAGTTTTATAAGACGATTAAACATTCCTTATGGTTTACGTCACTCATGTGATTGTTTACAGAAACATTAGAACTAGTAGTTGGTGGCTATCTATGGAACGGGGAAATTAATGAGATTTCTCTTCAGTGCTTAGTAAAATGAAATACTCTTTAAATTGTAACGTGAATGCTGCATCCAATTGATAGAACTAACTTGAACGAATTTGTGAGATTCTGTGTGATCTTGACAGCTTTTGAGGGGGTGTCTACGATTCGACCGTTTCTCAGAAGAAGATTGTGGTCTCTGCAGTCACTAAACCATCCGGATCAACAGTGATTGGATTTGTCCCCCGCGAGTTGTTTTTTACTAAGGGTGTTGGAAAGCACCGTGAGAAACTGACGTCTTTTGAATTGGCTCTCCGGGCTGCAGGGATCGCTGCCTGCAATCTTGTACGGGTATCAAGTATTTTTCCTCCTGGATGCCGCATTCTTTCGAGGGCCGAAGGAAAGCGCCGCTTACAGGCAGGGCAGGTGACGTTTGTCGTCATGTCGGAGGCCGCGACGCGTGAACCCCACCGCTTGATTGCTGCGACGGTTGGCGTGGCGATCCCTCGGGATCCTAAACTGTACGGATATCTCTCTGAGCATCACAGTTTCGGCGAAAATGAGGAAACTGCGGGTGACTATGCAGAAGACTTAGCCGCTGAGATGTTGGCGACAACCCTTGGTTTGGAGTTTGATCCAGATAAAAGTTGGGATGAAAAGAAAGAGATCTACCGACTATCTAATGAGATTGTCAGAACGCAAAACATAACCCAGACAGCCGTCGGTCATAAGAAAGGTTTATGGACTACGGTAATTGCAGCTGCGGTTCTGGTCGGCTAGCCGTAGAGCACTATTCAGGGGGGGACTCGAACACTTCCGGGCTGACTGTGACTTTTCAAGTGTTTACTGTTTTACAGGAGTTGTCAGTGCATAATTTAGATTTTCTTATTTTGGTTTTGGTGAGATCGTTTTCCGGATGAGACGAATCGATTTCGGCAGGGATGTGCTAAATGGTTGACAAGAAGAAACGAGCACACACAGTTTCGAGGATTACGAAGTCCCAGGGGTTTACATTGATCGAGCTGCTCATTGTTGTCGCGATCATTGGAATTATTGCCACCATGGCTACACCAGGTTTGCTTAGGATGCGAATGTCTGGCAATGAGACGTCGGCGATTAGCTCTTTGAGAGCGATAAACAGTGCACAGGCTCTTTACGCAGTTAGCTGTGGTAGAGGTTTTTATGCGCCGAGTCTGGCTGTATTGGCAACACCCCCGACAGAAGGAAGTGGCGAGGGGTTTATCAGTAGTGACCTAAATGTGGATCCTTCGATTAAGAGTAGCTACCAAATTAGTCTTACGGCAGGCCCGGCTGTATCTGGTTCTCCGGCGTCATGTAATGGAATGGGAGCCGGGACTCTCGTGTCGACGTATTTTGTGGGAGGCGATCCACTGTCGGCAAATAGTGGTGGGCGTTACTTCGGAACCAACGGAGGCACGATTTACGAGAACGCGTCTACATTGGCAGTGACGCAGACAGGCACGCCACCTGGGTCGAGTCCGGTTCAGTGAGCAGTGTGAAGTGCAAAAAGTGTTTGGGAGTTAGTACTGTCTAAAATTGGTCAGTTGGATGACTATGCGAGTGATGGGGTTGAATCCATATGCGTGATCGAGTGAGTTTGTGGCTTGTAGGGTTGGCTTTTGCTGGACTCGTTGCGTCCGCTAGTTCCACGTATGTTCATCTGCAAATGATCACTGACCCTGGGTACACGAGCTTTTGCGACATTAATACAAACGTTAGTTGCACGCAGGTGTACCAAAGTCGATATGGGACTGTATACGGTGTGCCAGTAGCCTTTGGTGGGGTTGTCTGGTTTATTGGCGTAATACTACTTTGTGTTGCCAGTCGCTTTGCATCGAGCGCGTCCACGCTTCGTATTGGTGGATATCTTTTAGTGTGGTCAACCATTGGATTATCTGTTGCCATGTACATGGCGTATGCATCATTTTTTGTTTTGCAGACTGTCTGCGTTCTGTGCCTCATTGTTTATGCATCCGTGATCGGCATCTTTTTGTTGTCAGGGAATATCGAAGCAGCCAAG
>CAUZRA010000148.1:0-4673 GCA_963582035.1 Vicinamibacteria bacterium
AATCCTTGCAATTTGGGCTGGCAGCAGCCCTTGGGGCTGCCATAGTGTTGCCTGCCCAAGCAGAAGTGACTGTTGCATCTTGGGGTGGTGCTTACACGATGAGCCAGCAGAAAGCATATGCGGACACCTGGACAGCGGGTACCGCAACCTTTATTAACTACAACGGTGGATTGGGTGAGGTTCGTACCCAGGTAGAGTCCGGCAATATCCAGTGGGATATCGTCGATGTACTGCCACACGAAGCCCGCGTAGGCTGTGACGAGGGACTCTTCGAAGAGTTACCGCGGGATGTCTTCACCCCAGCGCCGGATGGCACATCGATGGACGACGACACCATGGTGCCGGTCCCCAATGACTGCGTGGTCCCGCAAATTTTCTGGTCTTACGTGCCGTTCTATAAGGAAGGTACGTTCCAGTCCAAGGGCCGTAAGGCACCGAAGACCATTGCCGACTTTTTCGATGTCGAGAATTTCCCGGGTAAGCGCGGAATTCACACCTGGGCCAATGCGCTGATCGAGATGGCGCTGATGGCAGATGGTGTCGCCGCGGCAGATGTTTACGACGTGATGTCATCGGACGGCGGCATTGATCGTGCGTTCGCGAAACTTGACACCATTAAAAACGACGTGGTGTTCTGGTCGTCTGGTTCTAAACCACTCGAGCTCGTAATGAGCGGTGAGGTTTCTATGGCCCTCGCGTATAACGGTCGTATCGGCGCTGCCATACTCTCTGAAGGCGCGCCTTTTGTCGTCAACTGGGACGGCCAGGTTCTCGAAGAGGAATGGCTGGTCATGCTTAAGGGCACGCCGAACTACGATGAAGCGCTGGCGTTCATGATCCATGCTTCGGCACCGGAGCAACAGGCTGGACAGGCCAAGTGGATCAATTACGGTCCCATGCGCAGGTCGGGCCTGGATGTCATTGCTGCAAACGAACCCTTCTTTAACACGGGGGTTGATATCATGCCGCACATGCCAAATGCTGGCGTAGCGATGGCAAACGCGGTATTTGCCAATCCCGATTGGTGGGCTGACAATGGTGATGCAATCGCCGAACGCTTCACCGCGTGGATGGGTCAGTAAAGGTTTTTAAGTTGGTGTGGTAATGCAACGGGGCCGAGCGCGGCAGCGCTCGGCCCCGTGTTGTTTGTAGACACTAAGGGTCAGGGACATTATGGCGATTGCCAACGCTTCATCTGCTCCCATCCTGACTGCGGACGGTACCCCTCTTAAAGTCAGTCTCAAGCGCTCCATGCGCCGCAGCAAGATTCAGGCGCTATTTCTTGTCCTGCCGGCGTTTTTATTTCTTTTGGTCGTTTTTATTTTGCCAATCGGGAATCTGTTAACCCGGAGCGTGGATGACACTCTGGTCAATTGGCAGTTGCCCCTTACCTTTCAAATGATTGCCGACTGGGACCGCGAAAACATTCCAGAAGAAGAATTGTTTAGAGCGGTGTTTGTCGACTTCACTACGGTCAATAAATTTTTTATCGAAAGCAACAGGGGTTCGAGCGTCAACACATCAGACGCAGCTTGGTGGGTTGCGATTCCGCCCAAGGGGCCCTATCGAGAAGCGATCATCCAGATTAATCCAGCGTGGGGTGATGTTGTTACCTGGCAACCGCTAAAAGAGATCGTCGACCGTTCCTTGGAAGATACTGGAAGCGAAAAGGACAACACACATACTCAGAGAAGAGCACCCTTTGATCTTTGTAGCGAGCTCACTCCCCTCACGAACGCAACTTGCAGCAAGTTGTTTCGCGCACTGCAGAATTGGGATGGAAACAGCAGCCCGGACGAGCCGATTTTTGCGGCTGTGTATAAGGATCTTGCCTCCGCGCAGAAAATCCTCACTGGAAAATCCAGTACGCGAATGAACTACGAACAACCGGGTTGGAAGGGTCTCGTTAGGACATCCATACGGGCATTCAAGAAGATGGAGGGGCCACCCTACAAAGAGGCCATGATCAAAGCCAATAAGCGTTGGGGTGAGATTCCTTTCTGGGAGTCTCTCGTACTCATGAAAGACAACTACACGATGGGGTATTATTTGAACGCTGTTGATCGCCGGTTTGATGTTAATAAGAAAATACAGTTGCAGTCCGAAGAACGGCGGGTTTATGTCATGCTGTGGTGGCGAACCTTACTGATCAGCTTTCTTGTAACCGTTGGTTGTCTGGTCTTGGCCTACCCTGTTTCTCACCTCCTTGCGACACTGCCACTTCGATACTCCAACCTTTTGATGATTTGTGTACTGATGCCGTTTTGGACCTCACTGTTGGTCCGAATCGTGTCCTGGATGGTGATGTTGCAACAGCAAGGTGTTATCAATGATGCTTTGGTCTGGTCTCATCTGCTGTCTGACGAGAATCGGCTGCCTATGATGTACAACTTTACCGGCACGGTGATCGTCATGATCCAAATTCTGTTGCCCTTCATGATTTTGCCAATTTACAGCGTTATGAAGACAATCCCACCAAGTTATATGCGGGCTGCACAGAATCTTGGTGCCCCCCCGTCGCTTGCGTTTCTTCGAGTCTACATGCCGCAGACGTTGCCAGGGATCGGCGCCGGGGTCATTTTGGTCTTCATTGTCGCCATCGGGTACTACATCACACCGGACTTGGTTGGTGGAAAAGACGGAAGGATGATCGGTAACATGATCGCGTATCACATGCAGAAATCCCTCAACTGGGGCCTTGGGGCGGCAATGGGGAGCGTGCTGCTGGGCGCTATCCTGATTCTTTATTGGATCTACGACAAATTAGTCGGGATCGATAACTTAAAAATGGGCTGACACAGTGGCGCTTCCTGTCTACGCTACCTTCCCGCAACGTTTGTGGCATTACAGCTACCTCGCGTTCTGCGCTGTGGTGCTGTTTTTTCTGGTCGCCCCCTTGATCGTTGTTATTCCGCTGTCGTTCTCAAAATCCCCATTTTTGCATTTCACGCCTGAGTTTTTACGCCTCGACCCGGAAGCGTTCTCGCTGCGTTGGTATCGGCAGATGATCGGGGATTGTTCCGCTCCTGACATCACCACGGTCTGCAGTGACCGCTGGAAAGATGGCTTTCGAAACAGTCTGTTTATCGCCATTTTTGCAACTTTGTTCGCTACTACCCTGGGCACTCTTGCGTCGCTGGCGCTGAGCCGAGCCTACACACCTTTTCGAAAAGCATTGATGGCGATCATGATTTCCCCATTGATTGTTCCGCTTATCATCACGGCCTCCGGCATGTTTATGTTTTTTGCCAAGTTTCAGCTCGTGGCAACGTTTACCGGCATGATCATTGCCCATACCGTGCTTGGGCTCCCTTTTGTGGTGATTACGGTAACGGCGACTCTGATCAGTTTTGACCACAATCTGACCAGAGCCGCATCGGGACTTGGCGGTACTCCGTTCTACAATTTCTTTAAGATTCAAGTGCCATTGATCACGCCGGGCGTTGTCTCCGGCGCGCTGTTTGCTTTTATCACCTCGTTTGACGAAGTCGTGGTAGTGCTGTTCATCGGTAGTCAGAATCAGATTACATTGCCGCGACAGATGTGGTCTGGTATTCGACAGGAAATCAGCCCGACGATCCTCTCGGCTGCAACCGTTCTGGTGATTCTCTCGATTTTACTGCTCACCACGGTCGAACTTCTTCGCCGCCGCAGTGAGCGTCTGCGAGGAATTCGCCCCAGCTGATTCCAAGATTAACGCTCTGTCGTTGGTCCTCAGCCGGCAGCGACGTGTTGTCAGAACTGAACCTCCAAGCGTGTTGGTGATTCCCATTCCATGGGCTTTCGGTAGGATTTCAATTGTTGGTCTGACTTGGAATCAGACGATTGTTTTCTGAGTCGATTGCCCGATGGTGCCGACTTTGTCCACCATATGATTCATGAGATCATCAGGTAACAATGCCCGAAAGCGAGTCACTGCCAATTATTGAACTGTCCCGGTACGGACTCGTGTCGAGTATCGTCGATCAGGAGAGTTACGATCGTTCGATCCAACGCTTTCGGGAGGCGCGGATCATCTTGCCGACTTTTGCACAGCTGGCTAATCCGTCGACTACACCCCTAGAGATACAGCAGGCGCTGGCGGCGGTCGATCCGTATGTCGCGCATCCTCTCAATCTTTTTCGGGTGCACTGGTATAACACGTGGGATGGGGCGCAACGGGCCGTGGTACCGGAGCACATCGAATTGCCGTCGGAGTTAACTGGCGTAGACGCCCGTATCGTGATGGTCTTCGGCAACCGTTTCCCGATGATCAGCGCCCACAAAGTGCTTGCCGCCTATGCCTGCCTCGTGCCTCGGATCGTCAGCGGCCAATTCGACCCGACGCGTCACCGGGCAGTGTGGCCATCGACGGGAAACTATGCCCGCGGCGGTATTGCGATTTCGCGCCTGATGCAGTGCCGCGGTGTTGCAGTATTGCCGGAGAACATGAGTCGAGAACGGTTTGAATGGCTGGATCGTTGGGTGTCGAATCCAGAGGACGTGATTCGAACGCCTGGCTCGGAAAGTAATGTCAAAGAGATCTACGATGCCTGTCACCAGTTGGAACAGGACGAAGGCAATTTTATTTTGAACCAGTTCTCGGAATTCGCAAATCACATTGGCCACTACCAGGTCAGCGGCCCGGCGCTTGCCCATGTATTCACGATGCTGCGGTGCAATGATGCGACCCA
>CAUZRA010000149.1:0-4671 GCA_963582035.1 Vicinamibacteria bacterium
TTCAAAAACTCTACACCAGGCCACTCCGACAACAGTGCTGACACTCCAGCGATATGGTCAGAGTGACCATGTGTAATTAACACACGGTCCAATGTCTTCTGAGACAGTAACTTAAGGACCGCACGGAGGTGACGCTGCTCACCAGTCCCAGCATCGATCAATACAACACCATCGCCGGTTTTTGCTTGGATCAGATACGTGTTGTTCCCGGCGCCCGTGTACGGACCAGGATTAAAGCCTGGAACGAGAGTAATGTTCACGAGGTAGCTGCGGTTCCCGTCTCGATAGCTTCCAATTTCTCCCGAAAAACATCAGGGATCGAAATCGCCTTTCCAGCCGCGTAGTCAAAAACAACTTGAACCGATTTACCAATCGCAACAACACTATCGTCCTTGACTCGCCGTATTTCGTACTCACCAGTGAAACTAGAACGACCGATCGCTGTAACAGCAACCCGGACATCAATGACGTCACCAAACAACACTTGTGCCTTGTAGTCACACGATGCATGGGCGAGGATAAGTCCGAGACCAGTGTCTTCGAGCGAACGGCGTAAGCCCAAGGTATCCGCCATCACAATTCTCGCTTGTTCGAAGTAAGTGAAGTAAACGGCGTTATTGACGTGTCCCATCGCGTCACAATCACGAAAACGCACCTCAATGCGGTGGGAAAAATTCGGAAGCACGTCGTATTATATCGTGTGCGTTCTTCCGCCATTGCTCCCACAGAACTCTTTACTCAAGAAGAACAAACCGCTCTTGAACCGTATTTCGGCAATGCTAATAGCCCTGTTTTTGTATTGACGAACCTTCCTGAGGTCGTCAAAGGGGCCCTGTTTGCAAGGTACTCACGCTCTGCAAAATCAGTCCGTCGACTGTTTCTCGATGAATTTCTCGGTGCTGTTACTGACGCTGGGGAAAAGCGCGACCGTCAGGGACCTGGTGAAGAACGAGCCGAACGCCTCTATAGTCGCGTTTTTAACGAATACGGTGATGATTCCGTCTCTCAGCTCGGTGGCGCCCACATCGCGTGTGAAGGAATTTCTAATGTTCTCACCAAAATCCTAGAACGCGGTCGGCTAATGGCATACCTAGAGCAGTCGACTCGATACGTACCCTACACTGACCGCCCTAATGGCCAGTGGAAATACGTTATTCCTAGCGAAATCACGGATGAGGCTGACTACTCAAACTTCAAAACGACACTGGATCGAGCTTTTGAGATTTATACGAAATGGATTGAATCTGCGCAGCAATATTTCCGTGAACGACATCCGCAAGCGACAGACGACCCAGATAGTGTTTACAAAGCTGTTATCCGTGCTAAAGCCTTGGATACATTGCGAGGGCTACTACCAGCCGCAACCCGCTCAAATGTCGGTGTCTACGGATCGGGACAGGCATACGAGGCACTCCTACTCAAGATGCAAGGGCATGCCCTCTCTGAAGTTCGCGAAGTGGCGACACTCATGTTGCCAGAACTGCGAAAGGTGATTCCCGCATTTCTGCAACGCGTTGACCGCGAAAACCGCGGCATCCGTTGGAGTAACTATCTCGCGAACTGCGAACGTGCGACACGTGAACTAACTGGCAGACTGGCAACTCCTTCCTCCGAAGAGAAAAATGAAGAGGTTACTCTCAGCGACTTCGATCCTGATGGCGAAATCAAAGTCGTCGCCGCCGCACTCTATGCCGGTTCAAATCTGTCACATAGTCAACTCCTTCGCATAGCGAGAACAATGTCGGCAGCAGATCGAATCCAGGTGCTCAGAACTTATGTCGGGAACCGACACAATCGTCGACACCGACCAGGACGGGCTTTTGAACACGCAACCTACGCATTCGATGTACTTTCCGACTACGGAGCATTTCGTGACTTGCAACGCCATCGGATTTTGACGATCGACTGGCAAGACCTGAGCACGCTTCACGGCCATACGAGACCAGAGGCCATCGAAGACATTGGGGCTCTGAGCGACTGGAATCGTGTTATGGACAAAGCATCTGATCTTTGCAAGCTTCTGACGGATCGATACACCTCTCTAACCGCGCAATATGCTGTCTCCATGGCATACCGTATCCGCTTCTATATGAAAATGAATGCCCGGGAGGCGATGCACGTCATTGAGCTTCGGACTGCACCGCAGGGGCATCCTGCGTACCGACGTGTTTGTCAAAAGATGCACCGATTAATTGCCGACCAGGCAGGTCACAAGGCCATCGCAGAAGCAATGTCGTTTGTTGACCATTCAGAAGTAGAACTCGAACGCCTTGAATCGGAACGAGGAAACGCACGAAGACGAACTATCTCTAAAGAATCAGCTGGCAATTCATAGTATCAACAGCTACTGTCGACCACGATCGCTTCCACGGCCATTACCAACTTCAGCAATCACATCCCTAAGCCCTCGGATAACACGATCCTGTTCCGATTCCGTAAGAAATGGATACAACGGCAGACTGATCACTTCCCGTGATGCCAGTTCGGCTTCCGAAAAGCTTTTTGAAGTCGCATACGCAGAATAAGCCGGCTGTTCGTGTAAACAGCGTGGATAATAAATCGCGACTGGTATGCCACGCTCACGAAGAAGCGCACAAACCCGGTCTCGGTTGTTTAAACGCACCGTATAGGGCGTAAACACATGCGTATTGCCAGGTACCAAACTAGGCACTCGACATACGTCACCGAGCGCCTCTGAGTAACGTGCAGCTAGTTGCTGGCGTATCGAAATCTCATCATTGAAATGAGGTAACTTTGCAATAAGCACCGCAGCCTGAATCGTGTCAAATCTGGCATTAGTACCAATGTGCTGATGATCAAAACCCTGTCCCCCGTGAGTGCGCAAAGCACGGACCCGTTCAGCTACTGCGTCGTCATTCGTAAAAAGTGCTCCGCCATCTCCGAAACAAGAGAGTGTCTTTGTTGGAAAAAAACTCGTGGTACCAACGTCAGCGGCCGCGCCACTTGACAACTCGTGCTGCGTCGCCCCAAAACTCTGTGCAGCATCTTCGACAACCGTAATCTGATGGGCTGCCGCCAGCGTATTCAGTTGTTTATAGTCCGCCATCTGACCATAGAGATCGACGGCGATAACGGCTTTTGTTCGCACCGTCACTGCATCATCAAAGGCGGTCGGATCGATGTTAAAAGAGTTACGCTGAATATCGACAAATACCGGTGTGGCTCCAACAAGACGTATAACCTCTGCCGATGCCACAAACGTAAACGTTGGCGCAATAACTTCGTCGCCTGGCCCAATTTCGAGAGCTCGAAGTGTCAGCTCAAGACTTGAGGTCCCACTTGCCGTTGTTATTGCGTGTGTCACACCAATACGTGAGGCAAGTATGTGCTCAAGTTCCTCGATCTCCGGCCCCATGACAAAGCGCGTATGCTCTAGAACCCTACGTATTCGCGTATCGATCTCTTCGCGATATGCCGCGTACTGACGTTGCAAATCAAGAAACTGCATGCACACTACCAGACAGAAACTCGACTATCACCCGTCGGAACCGGAGCCGCTATCCCAGTAGCGACCGTATTCTTCGAGAAAGGTCAAACTTTCAAAGGATTTCATGCGGTCGACGAAAAGTACCCCATTCAAATGATCAGACTCGTGCTGAATCACTCGGGCCGGAAAACCAGATGCCGTAAACTGCTGTGAATTGCCATGCCGATCAAGAAAACGGACACGGATATTCTTAGCGCGGGCTACTTTGCCACGAATATCTGGAATACTTAGACACCCTTCCCAATCCTCATCTTCACCCTCGTCGATCACCTCAATCTCGGGATTAATCATCACAACGGGCTGCATGGTTGAATTAGGATCGTCAACACCAGCAACGAACAACCGTCGGTCTTGATGCACTTGCGGAGCCGCCAAACCAATTCCTGTGTATTCATTCATCGTGTCAAACATGTCATCAATAAGACGTTGCATCGACGCCGTACCAATTTCATCCGGTTGAATCAGTGCGGTCCGTTGTCGAAGGACCGGGTGCCCCATTCTGGACACCTTTAAAATCGACATGGTATTGGATTATAACGTTACGATGAAGAACCATTTACACGACCATCACTCTTTGGATCGTTTCTGCTCCCGTTGTGGTGCCGCCTTAGCGGTCAAGGAAGTCAAGACCGGTGAACCAAAACGACCGACTTGTGTACGTTGTGGTCATGTGGTCTATCTTGACCCCAAAGTCGCTGTCGGAACAGTAATCACTAATCAGGTCAACCAGTTTGCCCTTGTAAAGCGCTCCATTGAACCAGGCTACGGCAAATGGGTCTACCCAGGTGGCTACGTCGACCGAGGCGAACTCCCCACGTTTGCAGCAGTGCGGGAAGCGCGTGAAGAAGCCAATCTTGATGTCAAATTAACCGGACTCATCAATATCTACACTTATCCAGGCGTTGTCCCAATTGTGCTTGTTTACGCAGCAACTGTAACTAGTGGTGAGCTCAGACCTGAAGATGAGTCATTGGAAGCAGCCTGGTTTGAACGTGCAGATATTCCGTGGAACGAACTCGCGTTTCGTAGTACCCGAGACGCATTAGAGGATTACCACCTCGGATTATTGCATCCGGATCTAATTTAGGAACCAAGCCGACACAAATCTGTGTGGTCGACGCAAATGCTATTTACGCAGGAAACTCGTAGTCTTGCCGTTCTGT
>CAUZRA010000150.1:0-4665 GCA_963582035.1 Vicinamibacteria bacterium
CATAGCTTTAGTCACTCGCATCTGTCCTTTATCTAATTCAGGTCGTCTCGCACCAACAGTATGTCTACAGCAAACGCGGATGGCGGTCTGGTGCAGGCAGACCAAAATATTCATACGCTCGCGTCGTTGCCACACGACCTCGCGGCGTACGATCGAGGAATCCTAACTGGATCAGGTAGGGTTCGTAGATGTCTTCAATCGCTTCTTTTTCTTCGCTAATAGCAGCCGCAATACTATTTAAACCAACAGGTCCACCATTGAATTTATCGATAATCGCTCTCAATAATCGACGGTCCGCTTCATCGAAACCTTGGTCATCGACTTCTAGCAGCGTCAGAGCCTGACGAGCCACATCGAGGGTGACCCTCCCATCCGCCCTAACTTCTGCATAATCCCGAACACGACGCAATAACCGATTCGCAACTCTCGGCGTCCCACGAGAACGACGCGCCAGCTCACCAGTCGCTTCTTCTTCGATCGGCACATCAACTATACGGGCCGACCTTGAAATGATTTCTACAAGATCACCTTCAGTATAAAAATCAAGGCGATGCACCAAACCAAAACGCGCACGAAGGGGTGACGTCAGCAAGCCCGCGCGGGTCGTCGCGCCGATCAACGTAAACCTTTGGAGCGGCACCTTAACCGACCGAGCACTAGGACCTTGACCAATAACAATGTCAAGTTCGTAGTCCTCCATGGCTGAGTACAGGATCTCTTCAATAGTCGAACTCATCCGATGAATCTCATCGATAAAGAGCACTTCCCGATCTTTCATGTTCGTTAGGATCGCTGCCAGATCACCCGGTTTCTCTAGCACAGGCCCAGATGTGCCACGAACCTGCACCCCAAGCTCATTTCCGATCACATAGGCAAGCGTAGTTTTGCCAAGACCAGGTGGACCATAAAGAAGCACATGGTCTAACGCCTCTTCACGATTGCGTGTGGCCGTTATCGCAACCGTCAAGTTCTCCCTGACGCGGTCTTGTCCGATGTAGTCGTCAAGCTGGCGAGGACGAAGTCCTACTTCGTATTGAGCATCCTCATCGACTTGGACGGAACTAAGAATGTTCTCGCTGGTCATCTTTTTTTATAATTATCAACCGTGCACTCTCGATTTTGCCAATTCTCGAAGCGCTTGCCGCAATGCTTCCTCGAAAGTACCTAATTCACCAGTAAGAACCTCATTAACGGCACGTTCCGCCAGCGGGCGATGATAGCCAAGGTTCAGGAGCGCCGACATCACGTCATTCCGGATCTCTTCGGTATCATTTACTAGATCGGTTGTTACACCTTCATGCGCTGCGTTCGCCGGCAACTTGTCTTTTAGTTCGAGACTGAGTCGCTCGGCAGTTTTCTTACCCACACCAGGAATGCCCTGTAGTCGTACGATATCGCTATCTTGTATCGCTCGAAGTAAGTCAGGGGGTTCAAGGCCAGAAAGAACGGCAAGCGCAAGACGAGGGCCAACACCACTGATCGTAATCAGACGCTCAAAGAGGTCAACTTCTAGCTGAGTCGCAAACCCGAAAAGTGACAGCGTCTCTTGCCGAACGTGCGTGTGTATACATAAATCAACTTCGGCACCCGTTTCCCCTAAAGCATAAAACGTTGAAAGCGGCACATTAACCTCGTAGCCGACACCGCCAACATCAACGACAAGACGGCTAGGCTTCTTCTCCGTGAGTACACCGTGCAAAGTTGCAATCATCGGTAAAACCTTACCAACACTAGTAGATCCTACTAGTCAATTGATCGTTCAATCGCGCCAAGCGCCGCCAGAAAATAGATTCTTCTCCAGCTATTACACAGTCTCAATACAAGCAGGTGACTGTCCTTCACTGTTTGACACGGTCCGGTCTATAACGACGCCAACTTCGTGAAACACTCTGGTCTGGGCGCAACGCAACCTGTGTTTCAATAGTTCCGACAGAATGAGCATGGCAAATAGCAACTGCTAAGGCATCCGAAGTATCAAACTTTTCAGGGGGAGTCTTTAGACCCAATAACAGCATCACCATGTCACGCACCTGCTGTTTTTCAGCACGGCCATAGCCAACCACTGCTTGCTTCACCTGCGTTGGTAAATACTCGGCAACCGGCATGCCTGCTTCTGCGGCGGCCAACATCGCTACTCCTCTAACGTGACCTAATTTAGAAGCGCTGCGAGCATTGCGAGCATAAAACATGTCTTCGATCGCAACAACTTCAGGTTCGTACTCTTGTAGTAAATTCGAGAGACCGGCATGCACCGACAACAATTTATCAGGAAACGTTCCTTGCGCGGGCGGAGAGATTACACCACTGGTCAGGATGCGCAATCGACTCCCTGACATTTCGATACATCCGTATCCAGTGTGCATGGAGCCAGGGTCAACCCCGAAGATTCTCACGCTAGTGAGGCCTCGATCTCCTTCACATCAACATCAAAATTCGACCAAAGATTTTGAACGTCATCCTGATCTTCCAATACGTCCATCAATTTGATCATTCGCTGTGCCTGCTTACCTTCAAGTTTGACCAAGTTCTTGGGCAGCATCGCAATCTGCGCCGACATCGGCTGAACCCCTGTCGCTGTTACCGCTGCTCGGATTCCCTCAAACAGTTCAGGTGTACTAATGATCTCCCAATTATCACCCTCATCCTTAAAATCATCGGCACCAGCCTCAATTGCAGCGGTCATCAACGTTTCTTCATCAACACCAGATTTCTCGACAACGATATACCCATGCTTCTCAAACATCCAAGCAACCGAATTAGTCGTTCCAAGATTACCGTTATGTTTCGAAAGCAAGTGCCGTATCTCACCGACAGCACGATTGGTATTGTCCGTCATGCATTCGATAAGGAGTGCTGCACCACCCGGACCGTACGCCTCGTACGTCACTTCTTCATACGATACGCCCGGCTCTTCGCCAGTGCCGCGTCGAATGGCCCGTTTGATATTGTCAGCGGGCATGTTGGCGGCTTTCGAATCCGCAATAACTGTTCGAAGACGTGGATTCGTATCCGGGTCTCCGCCAGCGTCGCGTGCGGCAACTGTCAGTTCTTTGATGATTCGAGTAAAGAGTTTTCCGCGCTTTGCGTCAGCCGCACCTTTTTTGTGCTTGATCGACGCCCATTTTGAATGACCTGACATGAAACTACTGCTCCGATAATGTGATTGGTTCGACCATTATTATGGCAAATCTAAAGTGAAAGTATGACAGTTATTCCGATTCCAAAACTACGACATCTACTTGGCGCGTTTCGCAATAATTACCCAAATATCGGCATCTGGAGACCAGTCATCGCCCTGATAATCACCGAGAACGGCCTCGATCCTAAAACCAGCACGCTCAAGTCGGCGTGTAACCTCGGGAACCGCTAATGTACGAAACGTGATGGAAAACCGATGAACCTTACGTTTTCTTCCCTCAAGCTCTACAAACTCTTGATCGAAAAATGTAAGCCGGCGCTGTCGGTCCTGACGAACTGATTCAACTAACGTCATGTGCCGACTGCGTCCGAAGGATCCCTCTAAGCTCGTATGACGCTTATACTCTTGCCATCGCGTTAGGTCTGGAACGAGGTCGATTCCGAAAACACCTCCACGTGACAGTACTCCGGCTGCACTAGCAATCACCGCGTCAAAATCCGCATCCGACAGTAACGACTGCAACATGCCGTAGGGCGCCATTACCAAGTCGCATCGCCAACGCTTTCTGAACGGGAGAGTGCGAATATCTCCTCGAATGATCGAAGTGCGCGATGCTAGCCGAGCCCGTCTTAGACGTGTTCGCAAGCGACCGAGCATTGGTTCCGATCTGTCAATTCCGACGAAATGTTTCGCGATACGTGTAACCGGAAGCGAAAGGCGGCCAGTCCCACACCCTAGTTCAAGCACTGTCCCATCGATTCGTCGCGCGAGATCTGTCCAAAACCGAACATCTCGTCGCCCAACCGTACGACGATTTTCCCAGTCATAAAACGGGGCATAGGCATCCCAACCGTGCCAGCCTTGTGCCGATGTCTGCATTCGTGCCATTAACTCATCCTGGAGTTCGATCCTAGTATAGGATTGCCCTCACAATGGCGTTGCTTCCGTCGTGGACACCAAATCTTCACCCTCTGATTGTGCACTTTCCAATCGCGGTGCTCACTGCTGCGGTTGTGGCTGATTTGATTGACATCTTTATCCCTCGTCCCACGAAGGCTGGGATCATTGCAACATGGATGTACACGATTGGTGCAAGTTTGGCAGTTCTTGCATACTTCAGCGGTGATGCCGCGGCGCGTTCAGTCTCTATTTCACTAGACACGATCCCAGTATTGCAGGCGCATTCAGATTGGGCTTTTCGGGCTACCTGGTCATTTGTATTTTTCTCATCAATCCGTCTCGCAATGTCATATATTCATCGTCCGACAGACGCACAACGGCTGGGGACATTATTTATAGCAATGGTCAGTCTTGGTGCTCTCAGCTTTACGGTTCTTTATGGAAGTCGCCTTGTCTTTGAGCATGGCGTCGGACTTCCAGTACCTAAGTGGGAAGAAAAGGGAATCCTCGATGAAATCGACGACCGCTAGCTGGTTAACTCTCATTACGCTTATCAACACTGGCTTTGTCTCGGCTCAAACTGAAAACACAACGACGCCTTGGCAAACCTACGGCACCGAAAATGG
>CAUZRA010000151.1:0-4624 GCA_963582035.1 Vicinamibacteria bacterium
CGATATCACAAGATAAACGTGCCCGAGTTGCAATTCGGATCAATCCTGATATTGATGCGAAGAGTCACCCAGGGATTTCGACAGGTAGTCGTGCGCACAAGTTCGGTGTGCCCCTGCAGGATGCCGGTCCACTCTGCAGAGAGGTTGTTGGGTGGAGTGGTGTTCAACTTGTCGGTGTGCATGCTCATGTTGGTTCTCAGATTACGACTATTGAACCTGTAATAAAGGTAGCGAATACTATTTCCGGATTTGCCCAGGTTCTCATAGCTGACGGTCTGTCTTTAGAACATATCGATCTTGGTGGAGGCCTCGGAATTTCGTATGACGGTAATCCGACTTTGCCGGTTAAAGAATATACTCGCGCCCTTCTTGATGCAGTAGCACCAACGGGATTGACCTTAATACTAGAGCCTGGACGCTGGGTGCTTGGTCCGGCGGGTGTACTACTGGCAAACGTCGTTGACGTTAAGGCCCAAACCAGTGGGCGTTATTTTGTTGTTCTTGATGCCGGTATGACTGAATTGATACGCCCGGCGTTATATGGTGCTGTTCACCGAGTTGAGCCGTGCATTCAACGAATGGGGCCAGACGTAATTTGTGACATCGTGGGGCCGATCTGTGAGACGACAGATGTAATTCGGATCGGTCACAAGATGGTTCTTCCAGAGGTAGGCGATGTGTTGGCTATCTGTGATGTGGGGGCCTACGGGGCAGCGATGGCATCAAACTATAATCGTCGCGCACTTCCCGCCGAGGTGCTAATTACAGAACGTCATCCTCAGGTCATCCGAAGACGGCAACATATAGACGAATTACTCGCGTGTGAACAATGATTAGCGGGCGGTTTCTTTTAGGTAATGGATAATCATTATGTTAGTTGCCATCGAAGGTCTTGATCAAAGCGGGAAAGAAACACAGGCACAGATGCTTCGTGACCACGTCCGTGCTTCGGGCCATAAGTCTAGGGTCGTATCGTTTCCCGACTATGGGACGTCCATCGGAGAAGAAATCGCGAGAGCCCTTCAGGGAGAGCGAGAGTATGGTCCTGAGACCATGCAGTTACTTTATGTTGCGAATCGTTTCGAACGAAAAGCTGACATTGAGCGGTGGAATGCTGCTGGTCTTATAGTTTTGTTCGATCGCTATGTCGCATCCAGCATTGCCTACGGGGAAGCTCAAGGACTTGAGTCGAAGTGGTTACAGACACTACAAGTCTATTTACCCCAACCAGAGTTGACCTTGCTATTGGATATTGCTCCTAAAACGGCACTGGCGAGAAAGTCAACCGGCCGCGATCGATACGAAAGCGACTTCGCGATGCTAGAGCGCGTACGAGCGAGCTATCTGCGTCAAGCTGCCCAGCCTGACTGGGTTTGTATCGACGGAGAGCAGTCAAAAGATACCGTTGCTATTGCTCTTGCAGAGACTCTTGACAAATCTCTAACCAAAACTTTGTAACAATAGTTTTTACGGACAGTTGTCTCGAGCCTGTGTTTGAGATGTTTCCGCGCTATTAGCTAAAAACTGCTTCCCGGTTATTGGAGGGGTTGGCTGGATCGCAATTCGTTTCGCGCTGCCCCAAAGCCGCTCTAGATCGTAATGCTCTCTTGTTCGTTCAGTAAAGATATGGATGATAATGTCGAAGCAATCCATGAGTACCCACTCAGCGTGGTCATACCCTTCTATGTGGGTTGGTCGCAGCCCTTTCGCTTTAAGACTTAGGTCGATTGCATTGGTGATGGCTTTGACCTGTCGGTTACTTTGACCAGATGCAACGACAAAAAAATCTGTAAATGCTTCAGTATTGCGAAGGTCAAGAACAACTAAGTTGAATGCCTTTTTGTCCTCCATCGCGTCGATTACTGTGCGCACGGGTAATGGGAGTTCGCGTACGGATCTTTGTGTTTTCTTAATCATGGCAACACAGTGGTTTGTGACGTATCAGAATAAAGATGATGTTTCGAAATGTATGACGTAACAGCTGTGGGCAGTAGTCCTCCAGTGGATTGATTTCTGAATAAGAGTTCCCGAATATCAGACGATGACACATTGCGTGTCTTAGCCTCAACCAACCAGATTAGCGTCGAATTGGTTGTTTGTTCCAAAACGGTATCGCGGTCAGTTTTCGTAGTTATTGTTCGCATGCGCCCAGACAAGCTTGGTAGTTTCTCTCGAAGTGCTGTGCCGCTAAGTCCTGAGCGGGAGATGACGACGAAATGACTTTGTTCAATTAGTCTTGGATAATTGTGCCATTGTTCGATGTCAGAAAAAGCGTCGCTTCCTATGATGAAGAACAATTGCTGAGAACTATACCCGCTCTCTGAAAGCCGCTGTAGTGTCAATGACGTATATGACGGTGAAGATGAGGGCATTCTTAGCTCGATGTCGCTTACTCGAATGTCTGGAATATCTTCGGTAGCGAGTTCAGACATCGTGAATCGGTGATGCCATGGAACTTGTCTTGTCTGAATTTTATGTGGTGTGAGACGTGAAGGAACAATTACGACCTCATGAAGCGCCAAGGCCTGTTGAGCAGCTAGGGCTGCGTCGAGATGGCCCACATGGATGGGGTCGAACGTGCCGCCGAGAATGCCTATTCGCGATGCAGATATCACTCGAATGTTTGTAGTTTTAGAGGTACTGTTGCGTCAGCTGAAGAGGAATCATCATGTTGTCTAAGTGCAGCCCATATTCCCTCTAGGAGCTGCGAGAGACCTTCTCCGGTAACGGCTGAAATTTCATAAAACGGCAGGCCTGTTATCTTAATTGCGTCTCGAAGTTGTTCCAACCGTTGTGGTTCGTCGAGTGCATCAATCTTGGTTGCCACAACGAGTTGCCGCTTCTTCATCAATGGTGATGAGTCGTCATCTAACGGTTTTAAAGAACTGTTTCCACTCGCAAATTCTCTAAGTTCTGCTTGGATCGTTCGGAAGTCTTCAGTTGGCTCGCGCCCAGTAGTCGATGTTACATCGATCATGTGGACAAGTACTTTCGTTCGTTCGAGGTGACTAAGGAATTGATGTCCCAACCCTTGACCTTCGTGGGCGCCTTCAATCAGTCCGGGTACATCCGCAATCACAAAATCTCTTTCGTCGTCTATGCGGACCACGCCAAGATGCGGGGTTAAAGTCGTGAATGGATAGTCAGCGATTTTGGGACGTGCTTCCGACAGGCGTGAGATGAGTGTAGATTTCCCAACATTTGGGTAGCCAACAAGTCCGACATCAGCGAGAAGTTTGAGTTGGAGTCGCAATGCGAAGATTTCCCCGAAATGACCCTTTTCAAAGCGCCTCGGAGCACGATTGGTTGCACTCTTAAAACGCTGATTGCCGCGGCCACCAAGGCCACCTGCGGCTGCTTGCCATACCTGCCCGGTTTCTGAAAGGTCAACTAGCTTCAGTAGCGTGTTTTCGCCGGCAGGCAGTTCAGACTCATGTTTTGAAAAGACTATTGTTCCAGTTGGGACGTCCAGATAGAGGTCCTTGCCCGACTTACCGGTTCGATTTGAACCTTCTCCGTGCGAGCCTCTTTGCGCTCTGTGAATGGGGCGGTACTTAAAATTCACGAGGGTATTTAGGTCGTTACTTGCTCTCAAGAACACAGAACCGCCGCGTCCACCGTCACCGCCATCTGGACCGCCAAGCGGCACAAATTTTTCTCGGCGAAAGCTAACGCAACCGTTGCCTCCGGAACCTGCTTCGACCTGTATGTCGACGCTGTCGACGAACATTCCCAATCCACGGATAGAGGGCGCGAGGGTAGATTTAAGCCGGAGTATCCACAGGAACTACGCTAATCATACGGCCCCTCGAACCATGGTCTTCAAAACGCACCCGGCCAGGCGCGGTGGCAAAGAGGGTGTCATCTTTGCCCAAGCCAACATTTAAACCTGGCCGGAAACGACGACCACGTTGTCGAACGAGGATGGCTCCACCTAGAACGATGTTTCCATCAAAACGCTTAACACCAAGCCTTTGAGCCTGACTATCACGGCCATTACGGGAGCTGCCTTGGCCTTTCTTATGCGCCATAAATGCCTCTTAAATCGTGAACTGACAACACTTGATTCTAGGTTGCTTCGATGTTGGTAATGCGCACTTTAGTTAACGCCGTCCGGTGTCCGAGCGTTCGCCTCCACGCTTTCCGGCGTTTTTTTCGAAATACGCGAATTTTTTTGCCGCGTCCTTGTTCGTCGATAATGCCTGTTACCGTGGCAGTGTCAATAAATGGTTGCCCAGCCAAGCAGCGTTTGTCTTTATCGATGAACAGTACCTTGTCGAAAGTTATCGTGTTACCAACAGGCTCATCGATATGGTCAACAGTAACGATTCCGCCTTCTTCGACTCGAACCTGCCGGCCACCACTTTGAATGATCGCGAACACTTGAAGCCTTTCTATTACGCGTCAACCTGCTCGTCGTGAGGTAAAGGGTGATCGCTAGTCAGCTAAACCCAGCCAGTCAGCTTACTACTCTGAATTGAGCCTGTAAAGACATCAGCCGTGTGTAGCAGCGGTTGTTTTCAGCGAAGCATGATTCGCGTGCCGCGAATACTTTGGTCCGCCAAGGCGCCAAGAAAAGATGGAATTAGTCTATCCATAAGCTCGAAATACGAAGAGAGAGCTG
>CAUZRA010000152.1:0-4619 GCA_963582035.1 Vicinamibacteria bacterium
GGTTATGAGCTCAGAATTGTTGGGTAAATCATGTGTTTCTTTCGATTTCTGATTGGCAGTGATGAGAACTAGTTGTTTCGTGGCTTTTATCGAAGATTGAGAGAAAGAGATATTGCTAGGTTGCGTTGCTAGTGGTTGCGACTTTACAATGATCTGTTGCCGTACCAGAGAAAATAGAGAGCATAGCGGTGACGTTTTCTTGTAAGCCTTTTGATGACTAAATCGGCATCAGCCACTGAACATATCGTCATCCGCGGAGCCCGGACTCACAATCTAAAAAACATAAATGTTTCATTGCCTAAGCAGAAACTTATTGTTGTGACTGGGGTAAGTGGTTCTGGTAAATCTTCTCTTGCGTTCGACACCGTGTATGCGGAAGGTCAGCGTCGCTACGTTGAGTCGTTATCGGCCTATGCGCGCCAGTTTCTCGAGCGAATGGAGAAACCTGATGTTGACCAGATCGACGGCATCTGTCCGGCGATTGCGATTCGCCAAAAAAACAGTTTGAGGAATCCAAGATCAACTGTCGGAACGACGACTGAACTTCATGATTACTTGCGCCTGCTCTTCGCTCGAATCGGGAGGACGATTTGTCGGCAGTGCGGAAAAGAGGTTACTCAGGAAACTGCGGAAATCGCCTCCCAGGAGTTGCTCGCACTTCCCGAAGGCACGAAGCTTCTCGTTGGTTTTGATATGCCTGTCGTGTCAGTGCCGACTGGCTTCGATAATGAAGCTAGCTCTGATGTTGATGAGATTATTGAGCAGTCCGGGTCATTGTTAAAGGCTAGAAGGAAGAACCACAGTGGTGCTGGTCGGAGTAAGCGTAAGCGACGAAAATCTTCTGATGAAGCCGCTCGCCATATAGAGGCTGGGAGTGATCCCATTATTGGAGCGATCGAATCGTTGCGCCGGAAAGGATTTGGTCGAATTTATTTTTCTGGTCGAGCTGTGCCATTTGATGACCTTGATCCTTCAACGTTGAAAGGTGAGCAGATAATTCAGGTTGTTGTCGATCGAGTCAAAACGACTCCAGACATCCTCACACGACTGACAGACTCAATAGAAACGGCTTATCAAGAAGGTGGAGGTAAGGCTTTTGCGATTGAGCTAGGAACACGAGTACCCGATAACGAGGCCGATGTCGAAGTGACTCAACATCGCTTTAGTGAAAACTTTGAATGTCGTTCGTGTCGCATTAAGTATGAGCTTCCGCAGCCCAGGCTGTTTTCGTTTAATAGTCCATTTGGTGCTTGTTCGACGTGCCATGGTTTTGGGAATGTTATTGAGCTCGACATGAATCTTGTGGTTCCTGACCGCGCTAAGTCGATCAATCAGAATGCCGTCGAACCATGGAGTAAGCCTCATTACCGTTCACATCTCGCTGCGCTAAAACGTGCTGCTCGAGGTCAGGGCATTCGGATGTCACTGCCGTGGCGTGAACTGTCTGACGAAGAGCACCGATTTGTTATCGAAGGGGACGGTAAACGTTACAGCGGAATACGAGGATTTTTTCAAGGACTCGAACGCAAGAAATACAAAATTCATGTAAGAGTGTTTCTTAGTCGGTACCGCGGTTATCTCACGTGTCCTGAATGCGGAGGGGCTCGCTTGCGGCAAGAAGCAAGGGATGTGCGTGTGGGTGGTCGTACGATAAACGAGGTCTGCGCTTTAGCTGTTTCGTCAGCGCAGCTGTTTTTTGATGCGCTCGAATTGACCTCCAAGGAATCCGCCATTATTGAGAGAGTAATTCGAGAGATTCGTCGTCGGCTGAAATTTTTGAGTGATGTTGGACTTGATTATTTGACTCTCGATCGTTTGTCGTCGACCCTGTCTGGTGGGGAAGCTCAGCGGATCAATTTGGCGACGTCTTTAGGGTCGTCGCTCGTTGGGACGCTTTACGTTCTGGACGAACCAACCGTTGGCCTTCATCCAAGAGATAATGCTCGACTCATTAAAATCTTAACTGCGCTACGGACGCAGGGAAATACTGTACTTGTCGTAGAGCATGATGCAGAGATGATTCGTTGCAGCGATTATGTTGTCGACTTGGGTCTTGGTGCGGGAACTAGGGGAGGAGAGGTCGTCTTTGCTGGTCCTTCCAAGCAGTTAGCTAATGAGACGACTTCACTAACGGCGAAGTATTTGCGCGGAGATCTGGCAATTCCAGTTCCAGCTGCCCGAAAAAAAATTTTACCGAGTACGCAGTGTTTGTCTGTCATTGGTGCTTCGGAACATAACCTCAAGGACCTTGATGTCGAAATTCCTTTTGGCATGCTTACCTGCGTAACCGGAGTAAGTGGGTCTGGAAAGTCCACACTTGTCCACGACGTCTTGTACGCTGCGATCAAAAGAGCGAAAGGACATTGGGATAAACGTGTTGGCACGCATGAGGCGATCAATGGGATTGAGCTTCTCAATGATGTTGTGCTTGTGGATCAAACACCGATTGGGCGCACTCCGCGATCGAACCCAGTTACTTATTTAAAGGCGTTTGATCCCATTCGTGAGCTGTTCGCGAAAACAAAAGATGCGCGCTCACGCGGATTGTCGATAAGCCACTTCTCTTTCAATGTGCCGGGTGGACGCTGCGATGTGTGCGAAGGTGAAGGCGAAGTGCGTGTGGAAATGCAATTTCTCGCAGATGTATTCGTGCCCTGTGACCATTGTGAGGGTAAAAGATTTAAATCGCAGGTACTCGAAGTGATGTACCGGGGACGGCGGATCGACCAGGTTCTTGGTATGACGGTCAGGGAGGCGCTGCAATTTTTTAATGGTTCGCCAAAGGTTATTCGTCGTCTTCAGGTACTGGATGAGATCGGACTGGGTTATCTTCGACTTGGTCAACCTGCTACGACGTTATCCGGCGGAGAGGCTCAACGTATCAAGATCGCAGCTCACCTGGGTACTCGTCACAGCGAGCGGTCACTGTACATTTTTGATGAACCGACGACTGGATTGCATTTTGATGACATCGCTAAGTTACTGTCGGCGTTTAAGAAATTGGTTGAAGCTGGCCACACGCTATTGGTTATTGAGCATAATCTCGATGTTATTAAGACGGCAGACTGGGTCATCGATCTCGGTCCAGAGGGTGGTGAGGCCGGTGGACAGTTAATTGTAGCTGGCCCACCCGAGCGCGTTGCAGAGCACGCGGTGTCACATACAGGTCGTTATTTACAGGAGGTACTGGCCAATAGTCGTACCCACGCTTACTCAGATTCGTAGAATACATGTCACGTCTTTCGAGGTCTTTTTATCACCGGCCGACGCTTGATGTTGCTCGCGATCTTATCGGTAAGGTTCTTGTACATAATGCCCTTGTTGGTTTAGTCGCCGGTGTCATCGTCGAAGTTGAAGCGTACATTGGTGAAGATGATCCGGCGTGCCACGCCGCATCTGGGCTGACGCAACGTAATTCACCGATGTATGGAAGACCTGGTCACGCGTATGTCTACCGCAACTATGGTGTGCACTATTTGCTCAACGTCGTTACTGAGTCAATAGGGTATCCCGCCGCGGTACTAGTTCGGGCTGTAGAGCCACTTGCTGGTGAAGCATTGATGCGTCGTCGTCGTCAGGATTCAAAGTCGACTCGTATAGCTAGACTAGAAACTACCGATCTTTGTCGAGGGCCGGGAAATTGTTCGCGCTCGTTTGGCGTAACCCTTCGGCACAATAGAATTGATATGTGTGCAGAGGGCCTGTACATTCAAGATCCTGGTCGTTCTGTTGGTGCGATTGACTGGAGTTCAAGAATTGGGATCAGTGTCGCGACGGAGCGACGATGGCGCGTTTTTTCGTTGCAGAGTAGAGCCGTGTCTGGTCCAAGACATCTAAATTACTGCGACTAATGGGTGCTAATTATTAAGCCTATCGTGGTTGGGGCCGCGCTCGTTCAACTATTATGCGAAGTTCGATCGGCCGTCCGTAGCGTAGCAGGCCAAGTGTTACGGTGGAGTCGACCTCAGCATCGGAGATTAATCGTGCGAATGCTGCAACGTCGTCTACTGACTGGCCGTCTATAGAACGAATAACATCGCCGGGTTCAACGCCAGAAATGGCAGCAGCCGATTGACCATGGATCTGCCAAACGACGACGCCACGGGTGTCAGGTGCATCCACTTCTCTTGCTAGTTGTGGTGTCAGAGGGCGAACATCGACCCAGCCGAGCGAACCTCGACGGACTTCGCCGTAAGCGGACAGCTCCTCCATTATGCGACGAGCAAGGTTACTCGGAACAGCGAAACCAACGCCTTGATAACCGCCACTATCACTATAGATAGCAGTATTTATACCGACAAGTTCACCGCTAGCATTGATTAAGGCGCCACCGGAGTTCCCCGGATTAATCGCTGCATCTGTCTGAATAAAGTCCTCGTAACGCGCGACTCCAAGGTTGTCCCTACCAACGGCGCTCACGATGCCCAGCGTGACGGTTTGACTTAGTTGGAAGGGGTTTCCAATAGCAAGAACCCACTGCGCAATGCGCAGTGTCGAGGAATCTCCCCACGGTACGGTTGGTAATTCGTTCGCTTCAATTTTTAATAATGCAATGTCAGTCGATTCATCACGACCAACGACTACTGCTTCGTAATCGCGTTCGCCTGCCAAGGTTACCG
>CAUZRA010000153.1:0-4618 GCA_963582035.1 Vicinamibacteria bacterium
GTCTTCTAAAAGCCATCGAAACAAAGGAACCGTCGTCGGCACACCACTAATCTCGTATTCGTTAAGGGCACGGATCATCCGCGCGATGGCATGGCGACGGTCAACAGCATGCGAAATCACCTTCGACACCATTGAGTCGTAAAACATAGGTACTTCGAATCCAGACTCTACGCCAGCATCAACGCGAATGCCTGGTCCTGCTGGTTCCCGATACGTCTCAAGTAATCCCGGACTCGGCATAAACCCAGCTGCAGGATCTTCTGCATAAACACGGCACTCAAAGGCGTGCCCATCGGGTGTGAGCGCTCGCTCAGGGTCGATCGTCAGCGGTTCCCCTTGAGCAATCCGAAGTTGCCACCGGACTAAATCTATTCCGGTTACCATCTCCGTAACCGGATGCTCGACCTGCAGTCTCGTATTCATTTCGAGGAAATAAAACTCCTCAGAACGTTCGTCATACAAACATTCAATCGTTCCGGCATTGGTATAACCGACACTTGTAGTTAATCGTATGGCTGCCTCGGCAAGGGCTCGGCGTGTCTTCTCCGTAATCACCGGAGATGGCGACTCTTCAATAACTTTTTGATGACGCCGCTGAATCGAACACTCTCGTTCAACAAATGGAATGACCGTGCCATGATTATCAGCCAAGACCTGCACCTCGATGTGGCGTCCTCGCTCAATACAACGTTCGAGATAAACAGCCCCGTTGCCAAATGCAGAGGTCGCCTCGGACCGTGCAGACTCAATTGACCGCACCAACAAATCAGCGGTTCGCACAAGCCTCATCCCTTTACCACCACCGCCTGCTACTGCTTTTACGAAAAGTGGATAGCCGACAGCATCCCCAATAGACCGAAGCTCAGACTCGCTAGCATCCTCAGAAACAGCCCCTTCGGTGCCAGGCACGGTTGGGAAATTGGCTTTCGCGGCAGCCACCCTGGCAGCGACTTTCCCACCCATCAGATCAATGACATCGGCAGATGGACCGATAAAGGTCAATCCTGCGTCAGCCACCGCACGCGCGAATAAAGCATTCTCCGCTAAAAAGCCATATCCGGGGTGAATGGCATCGGCTCCAGTCTCACGCGCAGCCGAAATAATCTTGTCGACACAAAGATAACTGTGGCCCGGTTCATTAGCGCCCAGAGCAACGGCCTGTCCGGCGTAACGCACATGAGGAGACCGCCGATCGCAGTCGGCATAGACCGCCACAGTGGCTACCTCATGCTCGTGGCAAGCACGCATGACTCGAACGGCAATTTCACCTCTATTGGCTATGAGAACCTTCATAAAAGTGACCTTCCTGATAACGTTAATCAGGACAACTCGGAAGGCGCATCTACTGACGAGTGTAGCACTTAACAGGATTTAGAGAGGAATATTGCCGTGTTTCTTAGGAGGGTTTTTATCTCGTTTTCCCTCAAGACTTCGAAAGGCTGAAACAACACGGGCTCGGGTCGAACGCGGAGAGATAACTTCATCAAGAAACCCGCGACTAGCTGCAACAAATGGGTTTGCTAGCTTATTACGAAACTCCTCCACACGAGCAGTCCGTAAGGCGTCCGGATCAGCGGCAGCCTCCAGTTCCCGCTTGTACAAGATGTTCACCGCCCCCTCGGGACCCATTACCGCAATTTCTGCCGTCGGCCACGCATAATTAATATCGGTTCGAATATGCTTGCTCGACATAACGCAATACGCGCCACCATATGCTTTGCGTGTCACAACGGTGACCTTCGGAACTGTCGCTTCTGCAAAGGCATAGAGTAATTTGGCACCATGCCGAATAATGCCTCCATATTCCTGCTGAGTACCAGGGAGAAACCCGGGGACATCCTCAAATGTCAACAATGGGATGTTAAATGCATCACAGCATCGAACAAAACGTGCGCCCTTAACCGATGCATCGATGTCGAGCACCCCCGCTAAATGTGCCGGCTGATTCGCAACAACCCCAACTGAGCGCCCACCAAACCGCGCAAATCCAACCACAAGATTCGGCGCGAAATGTTGGTGCACGGGAAGAAACTCTCCATTGTCAGCGACGGTCCGAATAACCTCGAGAATATCGTACGGCTGGTTCGGCGCTTCCGGAATAATACTGTCAAGCACGGCGTCTTCACGATCGATTGGGTCGTCTGTTTCAACGCACGGCGCATCATCGAGATTATTGCTAGGTAAATAGCCCAGCAACTGCCGTAACAACGCAAGACAATCCTGGTCTGACGGCACGGAGAAATGAGCCACACCACTCTTGACATTGTGAGTCATTGCCCCGCCGAGTTCATCTTTAGTCACGTCCTCGTGCGTAACGGTTTTGATCACATCCGGTCCAGTAACGAACATATAGCTCGTGTGTTCGACCATAACCGTAAAGTCCGTAATAGCCGGTGAATAGACCGCACCACCAGCGCAAGGTCCCATAATCGCAGATAGCTGGGGCACTACACCCGACGCTAATGTATTGCGGAGGAAGATGTCTGCATAGCCTGCTAAAGAAGCAACACCTTCCTGAATCCGTGCACCGCCCGAGTCATTCAAACCAACTATCGGTGCACCATTCTTCATCGCGAGGTCCATGACCTTTACGATCTTGGCCGCGTTGGTTTCCGACAGCGAACCTCCGAAAACCGTAAAGTCCTGGGCAAAGGCATAGACTAACCGGCCGTTAACCTGACCATGACCGGCAACGACACCGTCACCTGGAATCTGCTGAGATTCCATTCCGAAATCCCGGCAGCGATGGGTCACCAGCTTGTCAATTTCTCTGAACGTGCCAACATCGAAAAAAAGGTCAATCCGCTCCCTAGCTGTCAGTTTTCCAGCATCATGCTGGCGTTGGCGACGCTCAACTCCGCCACCAAGTTCGGCTTGCTGCTCGTAATCGGAAAGAAGAGACCGTTTATCCACTATGCCTTGAACGCCTGTGCTTGTTCCCAGTCAGCGAGAAATTTCTTTAGTCCGATGTCCGTCAACGGATGAGTAAAGAGCATATCAATGACTTTAGGCGGACAGGTGCATATATCCGCACCGATACGGGCTGCCTCGACGACATGCAACGGTCCACGTACACTCGCAACGAGGACCTCTGTTGGAAACTCATAGTTCTCATAAATTCCCACTATCTGCTCAATTAAGTCCATGCCGTCCGTTGCCAAGTCATCAAGCCGACCCACGAAAGGGCTTACAAATGTTGCGCCTACCTTGGCGGCAAGTAAAGCCTGAGACGCAGAGAAAACAAGAGTGACATTGACACGAATTCCCTCACCGGCAAGTTCCGCACATGCCTTCACGCCTTCCCGACCGAAAGGCACCTTGACGACAATATGTTCATGGATGTCAGCCAATTTCCGGCCTTCACAAACCATCGCCTCCGCGCCAGTGGTCACCACTTCAGCACTCACCGGACCTTTCACCGTCTCACAAATGCGTCGCAGGGTGTCAGCCGGGTCGCCAACTTCCTTTGCCAGCAATGACGGGTTTGTAGTTATTCCATCAACAATCCGAAGAGGCACAAGACCCTCGATCGTCTCAACGTTCGCACTGTCCACGAATAGTTTCACCGTTCGCTCCTTTCGTCGGAGACGACCTCGTTAACAAGCTCCCCCACACCTTCAACTTTAACAGCCACACGATCGCCTGCGCACAAAGGCCCCACACCTGACGGTGTTCCCGTTGAAATAATGTCCCCTGGTAGTAAGGTCATCACGCCCGTCACAAATTCGATCAACCGGTCCAACGAAAAAATCAACTCCCGAGTGTTTGATGACTGCCGAACTTGTCCATTAACTGCTGACTCTACGTCAAGCGATGCCCCATCGAGACCAACAGCAATTGCTGGCCCGATAGGCGCAAAGGTATCAAACCCTTTTCCGCGCGTGTATTGCACATCGCGCTTTTGCAGATCTCTATCCGTAACGTCATTGACACAAGTCAGCCCAAGCACATATTCCTGCGCACGGTCTGCAGGTACCTGATGAGCCGTCTTTCCAATCACAATACCTAGTTCAGCTTCATGATCAACACGCCCTGCACCGTTCGGTAACACGATTGCGTCCGATGGTCCGATAACCGCTGTTGATGGCTTAAGAAAAATGAGCGGCTCGTCTGGCAACGTTTTCCCCATCTCCTTCGCGTGGTCACGGTAATTCAAACCAACCGCAACAATTTTAGACGGCATGACGGGTGGCAATACCCGAGCTGCCGACACGTCAACAGACTGCCCTGCCTCGTAACCAGCATATATATCGCCGTCGAGTTCAAACCAATTACCACTACGCTCAATAACGTAGCATTGGCGCGCGCCCATCTCCATTCGATACAAACGATCCATAACGATTCAGTTTCCCTTTAACTACCGTGCTGTTTGGGTAATCTGCCCCGATAGTTGACTTACGTTCCGCGACACAACATGGTCGACAGCCATCACCTGATAGACGTATTGCTCTCCGGACACAACCGACGCATCTCGATATGTCGGTTCGTTAATGGGTTCCGGTGTTAGTGGTTCGAGTGTCGCATCTGACGCTAACCCACGCAAGACTAGGTAGCCATCAATGTCGGACTCAGTATTTTCGTTCCACACCAAGTTAATCGAACCAGCATCAGTAACTGC
>CAUZRA010000154.1:0-4605 GCA_963582035.1 Vicinamibacteria bacterium
TTCAATTCCGAAGTTATCGAGCCTGAGTGCTTCTCGTACGGCACTGTAGCCGTTGCGGTCTTCATTGTTAGGATCGCGCTCACCATGACCCTGTGTGAAATAGACGGTTCGCTCTTCGCCTTCGACTGCCTTGATCAGGGCGTTCGTGAGTTCTTGTTCGCTATTGGAGACGACGCGTTCGACCCGTCCTTCGTAGTCGAAGACGATTGTGCCGTACGATTGGATTTCATACTGTCGTGCACGGATCGGATTTCTGTCGACGTCAATGTATTCGACCGTTACTTCGGATGATGTGTAGGCATACTCATCAAGACGGTCACGAAATCGTGGAAATTCTTCTTCTCGGCCAAAGACGAGAATAGAGATGGGAGATTCCAACGATTCCAGAACACGACGGGTTTGGTCTGAAAGAGAGTATTGCTGCGCGGACGTTAAATCCCAGCGTTTATTCTGTCGAGACAGAATGTAGTTTGTGGCAATAAGAATTCCGAGCGCGAGCAGGATGCTGGTTCCCGCCAGGACTCCGTATTTGGTTTGCCGCCGACCAGCGAAGGCTAGGACATCTCGCCATTGGCTGAGCGTGTGGATGATGACGAGACCGAGACCGACGACCGCGAGCCACCACCACAATTCTTGTTGGTCCGGTAGTAGAAATCGCACAGCGACCGCCACGAAAACGCAGGCGACGCCAACCCATCCGAGTGCTTGCAGTGCTTTACCCATAACCTCGGTCTGCTCCTATCCTCGCCACCGTTCGGTATCAACCGACTTCGCCGTCAAAAAAAGCCCAAATCCTATAAAAGTAAGGTAGTAAGCGACGTGTGCCGTATCCACGACGCCCTTAGAAAAGTCATCGAAATGTTCCAGGATCGACAGGTATGACAGGATGGTTTGCATTGTTGGCCCCACGGAGTCCGCCATCCAACTGAGTACCCAAAATAAGAGCAGTAAGGAAAAACTAACGACACCGGCGACGACTTGGTTACGGGTTGTACTCGATACGAGTAAACCGACAGAGATGAAAGACCCACCCATGAGGATGAGGCCGAGATACCCACTTAGGAGTGGACCAAGTTCTGGCTCACCGTACCAGAACAGTATTCCCATATGAATTGCCGTCACGGAAAGCATCAACAGAAACAAGGTGAACACCCCAAGAAACTTACCAAGGATGATCTGCAAGTCACTCAATGGCGAAGTAAGCAGCAACTCGATGGTGCCTGATCGTTTTTCTTCAGCATAGGCACGTGCCGTCAGAAACGGGAGGAAGAACAAGAGAATGATCGCCGTGTTTGAAAGCAAGGGGCGAATCATGAATTCGTTGATGTTGATGGCTGGTGGGCCGCCACCCTGGAACATACCGGCTTGTGCACTAAATCGAACGAGAATCGTCAGACTGGCAACGAAGAAGTACCCAAATAGCACCGCGAATAGACCAATGACGACGTAGGCAATCGGGGAAACAAAATACGAACGCAGTTCCTTCTGGGCAATCGCCAGGATGTTACTCATCAGTGGCCTCCGGTTGTTCTGCTTGGTCCGATCCTTGTTCTGCCATCGGCTGCGCAGCCTCAAGTGACTTATCGTCTTCCTCTTCGGTGGTCGTTAGTTGGAGAAAGATGTCCTCAAGACTGAGTCGGACAGGTCGCATTTCCAGGAGTCCCCACCCGTTGGTTATAACTGTGTTTGCGACTTCCCGTCGGATGTCGGCGCCTTCAGCAGCTTGTATTTCGATGGAGCGGTCGTTGTTTGGTGTGACATCGCCGACCTGGATTTGTACGACACCTGGAACAGCTGATATGGCGGGAGTTGGGTCAATGGTTCCAGTATCGACTTGTAAGTGAATCGTTTCCGAACCACGCAGTCGTCCTGTGAGGTTCCCTGGCGTATCTTCGGCTACGACGCGCCCCTTGTTGATGATCACGACCTGTTCACACGTTTGTTCGACTTCTGGGAGGATGTGAGTGCTGAGGATGATCGTATGGTCGCCTGCCAGTTCTTTGATCAGTTCACGAGTTTCGATTATTTGTTTAGGGTCGAGCCCTGCTGTCGGTTCATCGAGAATGAGTACGTCTGGGTTGTGCAGAATAGCTTGTGCAAGGCCGACGCGCTGGCGGTACCCTTTTGAAAGGTGTCCACAGAGACGGTCGGCCATGTCACCAATGCTGGTGCGGCCCATGGCATAGTCAATTCTTTTGCGACGTTCTCCACGAGACACAGCCTTAATTCTGGCTACGAAATTCAGATATTCACGAACTGTCATGTCGAGATACAGGGGAGGAGATTCAGGTAGATAACCGGTTCGGCGTTTAGCTTCTACTGGTGAGCTGAAGACGTCAAAACCGGCGACGATTGCTGTGCCTTCAGTGGGAGGCATATAGCCGGTCAAAATTCGCATAGTGGTAGTTTTACCCGCGCCATTGGGACCTAGGAAACCAAGGATTTGGCCGGCTTCAACACGGAAGCTGACGTCGTTCACGGCAGCGACAGGACCGTAGCGTTTAGTGACGTGCTGAACTTCAATCACGGTATGACTCCCAGCATTCAGACTCGTTAGATGGTAGCTCTTTTGCTTGAAGTCGAACGCACGCCGAGCGAAGAGCAATGCCCAAAACAGAAAAATGGTAATCAGGACAAGGAAAGAGTGTCAACAGGGACTGGTGTTTTGATTTGAAGCAATGAGAGACCAAGACCATTTAACTCAGAACCTGCTGGTCGATAAATTCATCAATAGCGGATTGGTTGGTCGAGTTAACCTGTTCAAACTGCAGGCCCATGCCTACCTGTTTGTCGTTCCATGCCACACGACTTGTCGCTTCGATTTCGGATGTGTATCCAGGTAAACGAAACCGGAGTTCTACTTTTGATTCTAATCCTAAGGGGTTTATTGTGCGGATTCCAAGTCCGCCTTTGCTTATGTTTAGTGTCAAGGCGGTTGCGATCGTGCTTTCACATTTATATGTGATGGGGATGTTGAGAACGACACGGATGCTGGTTCGCCGGTCGAAGTTGTTGGGAAAAAGGTGTGGTGTCAGAGATGGCAGAATTTGCTGTATCGTGCTGTGTTCATTGATGTAGTTTGTGATTCCCACGTCAGCGAGCTCCCGGATCTCGCGGGCATTTGAGATTGAACCGCTAAAAATGAGCATTGGTAACCCGTCTGCACCAATGTTTTTGATGGATTGACTGACTGTTTCATCTGGGGACTTAATCAAATTGAGATTTAATAACAGCAGATCGAGGGCTTCATCTTTCTTATGAATATATTGACGAAGAGCTAATTGCGTATCGTCGCAGACAGGTTTGTGCCCGGCGTCCTTTAGTGCTTCGCAGAATCTCTCCTGTACGTCAGAAGATTCATGGAAAATGAGAACAGTTTTGTGAGTTAGCGAAGAAGAAGTCATTATGTCTAAACGTTATTGGCCTGGCCTTGATGTGCTTAGAGCGTGTGAATAGGAAATTTTGCGCATTGCTAGATCATTTACCAGGTGACTATAATCCTTTGCTTTCCCACATGCCTCTTTGCCCGATATGCGACACGGAGGTTGATGTCGATGAATTCGATGTCGACCGGGACGATGAGTTGAGTTGTGCAGGATGTGGCGCGAATCTAACTGTAACAGCGGTTTCCCCTGTTGAGTTGGAAGCTAGTTCGGCTAATGATAACGACTCTGACGACTCTTTTGAAGAAGAAACAGACGATTAAAGTTGCCATCCATGGCTACCAGAAGTCGACTAAAAGTCACATTTCTGGAATTTACCGAATTGACATGGTTTGACCAAGTTTGTATCCTCAAAGCCCCAAGTGCATTTTGCTTACTGATAAGCATTATTTGCGTAGTCTATGAGTGGACTACAAAGGCACGGATTTGTGGAGCGTTGCATCATGAAATTTGCTTGGAAGAACTTTCTAAAACTTAGCATCTGCGCGGTATTCGTAATAGGTGCTGCAGCCTGTGCTGATAATCCTCCGCCGGAGCCGCCGCCGCCACCACCGCCTGCTCCGGAGCCGCCACCGCCACCGCCACCGCCGCCGCCACCGCCGCCGCCACCACCACCACCACCGGGGCCGTTGAGTGAAGAGGAGTTGTTTGAGCGTATGTCATTAGACGAGCTCAACAGCACGTCACCTATGGATCCAGTGTTTTTTGACTACGACGCGGCTGAAATATTGCCGGAGGGGCGTTCCATTCTTCAGCGGAATGCGGAGTGGATGCAAAAGTGGCCGTCGACACGAATCCGTGTGGAGGGGCATTGCGATGAGCGGGGAACGAACGAGTACAATTTAGGTCTCGGAGATTCTCGAGCAGCTGCCGTGCGCGACTATTTGGTCAGCCTGGGCATTCCAGGTAACCGAGTGACCACTGTCAGTCGGGGCGAGGAATCGCCATTTTGTAGTGACAGTCATGAAGGTTGTTGGTCGAGAAATCGGCGTGGTCAGTTCGTGGTGACTGCGAAGTAATTAATTATTTAACAACGCTTCTCGCTCGAATCGAGAAGATAAAAGGGATCATCGCGGGCGCATGCAGGAGCATGCGCCTGTTTTGTTTTGGTTCCTATGCAGTAGTCGTACGGAGTTGTTCGAGCAGTAAAGCCTTCGATGTT
>CAUZRA010000155.1:0-4596 GCA_963582035.1 Vicinamibacteria bacterium
GGTTGTTTCGTTTTTAACGATCAACCAAGCCGAGATTTCGCACGATAGCCAGTACCGACTTCGACCGATTCAGCGAATACAAATGCAATCCTGGAGCGCCTCCTGCGAGTAATGCTTCGCATTGCTGAGAGGCGTATTCGATGCCGAAGGCGGTCGCTGCGTTTTCGTCGTCACCGCATTTGTCGAGCTCGGTGAGTATCGGTTCTGGAAGCGACGCGCCACAGAGTGCGCTGAATCGTTTGATTTGCGCGCTACCGAGAATCGGAAGAATACCAGGCGTAATGGGGACGTGAACGCCAAGTTTGTTTCTCAGATAGTCAACCATTCTGAAGTAGTCATCGTTATTAAAAAACAGCTGCGTCAGGATGAACTGCGCGCCATGTTCAACTTTGTTTCGAAGTCGTTGCCAGTCGATCTCTCGACTTTCCGTGCAGGCGATATGCCCTTCGGGGAATCCGGCGCAACCGATTGACATATCGCTACCCGTGCTCTGCTTAATAAAGTCAATCAATTGATAGGCGTAATCGAATCCATCGGCTGGTCTGACTAGCTCGGGTGTGTCGGTCGGTGGATCACCGCGAAGCGCGAGGATGTTGCGGATCCCTTTGGCTTTGGCCTCATTGATATACGAGAGGATGTCGGCAGATGTACTTGCCAGACAGGTCAGATGGGCCATTCCGACAAGTCCGAAGTCGCGCTGGATACGGTCCACCACGCTGAGCGTTTTGTCACGGGTGCTTCCACCGGCGCCATAGGTAACGGAACAGAAGTCTGGATTAGCCTCCGCAAGTCGGGGGAGCACTCGGTCGTAGAGGCTTTCTTCGCCTTTAGCGGTCTTGGGCGGGAAAAACTCCACTGAGATCGCCGGCCGATCGTGCGCGGAACACTCCGCATAAATATCAGAGATGGACTTCACGCCACTAGTGTCGGTCAAAACGTCCGACTCCGCTAGCTAGGGTGACAATTCTGTTCGACTGTTGCAGACTTGCCAGATGCAGCCGACACAAGAACCGCCCACTCGTCCGTTCACCTCATTCGTTCCTGAGGAATCAAACCTTCCTGAACTGACGTTTCGGGCGGTGTTTCTCGGAACGGTTATGGCGATTGTCCTGGGTACCGCGAATGCCTATCTCGGTATGAAAGCAGGACTTACGGTAGCGGCGACATTCCCGGCAGCTGTTGTTGCGATGGCGGCATTACGAATCTTCGGTGGGTCGGTGCTTGAAGAAAATATGGCACGCACCACAGCGTCGGTTGGTGAGGCGCTTGTGGCTGGCGCGATCTTCACGATTCCAGCGTTTGTCATTAGTGGAGTGTGGGATGAACTTCGATATTGGGAAAGTACAGCAATTATGCTCGTTGGAGGATTGCTTGGCGTGCTTTTCATTGTGGTGCTCAGACGGACGCTGGTTGTTGAGGCCGACTTGCCGTTTCCGGAGAGTGTAGCTGCGGCAGAATTGGTTAAGGCTGGTCAAGGCGGGCAACAAACGGGATCAGCTTTCGTGTTTAAAGCCATGGGCATTGCCGCAGCATGGGAACTCATCAAGAATGGCAATGGGGTAAAACTCGTGGCCGATTCGGCGACGACATTCGTTTCACTCGGACGGTCGACAATCGAAATGCTCGGCCAGCAAATTACCTATGTCGGAGGTTTTCTTCTGCAGTCTCCGGCTGCGTCGCCGGCGCTTGTCGGGGTGGGATTTATTGTCGGTCCCCAGATCGCGGCAACCTTGTTCGCTGGGGCGGTGATGGGGTGGCTGTTATTCGTCCCGCTGAGTCTGTATCTCAATCCGCAGCTAGCTGCACAAGCGGGAGACGCCGCAGGTTTTATTGAGCTCAGTACAGAAGTGTGGCTCCGGCAGGTACGGCCTCTGGCGGTCGGTACTATGATTGTTGCCGCATTTTATACGCTGTTCAAGCTTAGAACGTCGCTCCTTCAAGGGATCGGCAGTGCCATGACTGACCTTCAGTCTTCGCAGGGTACGGTGGGTGGTCGCCGAGATGTTGACCTCAATTTTCAAAAGGTTGGCTTAGCTATCGGCGCGCTGTGTATTCCCCTTTTTGGACTGTATTGGTACTTCAGTGAAAGCCTGGCAGGTGCGGCTTTGCTGACTGTCATGATGGTGGTCCTCGGGTTTTTGTTTGCGGCAGTTGCCGGCTATCTTGTTGGATTACTTGGAAGCTCAAACAATCCGATTAGTGGGCTGACACTTAGTACATTGCTTATTGCCGCGGTTGTAATGGTTGGCATTGGTGTGACAGGGTCGAGTGGCGTTCTGGGAGTACTCGCCGTGTCAGGCGTGGTGTGCTGTGCGTGCGGGGTTGCCGGTGACATGCTGCAGGATCTCAAGGTCGGACATATTCTTGGTGGTACGCCTTGGAAAATGCAGGTTGGTGAGTTGATCGGCGTGACAGTCGCGGCGCTTGTGCTGATTTGGCCGATGATCTTAATGGATGAGGTCTACGTTATCGGCAGCCCTGAACTTCCTGCGCCGCAGGCTGGCCTGATGGCGCTTATTGCGCAAGGTATCGTGGGTGGGGACATGGCATGGCCTTTGGTCATGACCGGGATGGCACTTGCGATCGGGTTAATTCTTATTAACGCACCGTCGCCAATGTTAATTGCCGTCGGTATGTATCTTCCGTTTCCTTCGACGGCGGCGATTTTTGTCGGAGGTCTCCTAGCGTGGTGGCTCACTCGGTCTGTCGAGACACAGCAGGCGAGTAAAGAAGAGCGAACTCGCGCGAAGAATACTGGTGTTTTGTTGTCTTCTGGGTTTATTGCCGGAGAGGCGTTGATGGCCGTACTGCTCGCATTAGTGGTGGGGGCCAGCGAGGCATTTCCCTGGTTGGTGTTGCCGCAGATTGCTGATAGTGCATTAGGCGGTGCACTTGTCTTCGCGCTCCTCTTTTATATGTTGGTCAAGATTCCTTTGGCGGCCATGCGTTCGGAAACTTCAGATGTCAGGGTGGAATAGCTCATGACTGAAGCTGAACGGTTTTGGAGTGCGCGCCCGTATCGACGTCTAGGATGGCGGGAGGGTAGTGATGGTCGTGTTGTTGTCCTCCGCCCTCGACTTGGCGAAGGGTGGCTAGGCCACTGGTTTGGTGGTCTGTTTCGCGATCCGTACTATCGTATTCGGTTGGATGAGTTTGGAACATTTGTTTGGAAGGCATGTGATGGAGAGACATCCCTCGAGGTTATTGCTCAGCGAATGCAGCAGCGCTTTGGGCGAGATGTAGAACCGGCGGATGAGCGAGTCGGTCAGTTTGTGCAGACGATGGTAAGCTCGCGCCTTATTACGGTCTGTAGAGATTCGTAATTGGAAGTCGCCGGTCTTTACCGAAAGCTCTTGTTGATATCCGGACACCCGGCGGTGCCTGACGACGTTTGTATTCAGCGCGATCGACTAGTTCGATCACATGACGTACGGTAGCAGGATCAAACCCTTGGTCTTCGATTTGCGATGGATTTTCGTCGCGTTCAACATACCGTTCCAGGATGCCATCAAGTACATCGTATGGCGGCAGAGAGTCGGAATCTAACTGCTGCTTGCGTAGTTCCGCTGTAGGGGGTCTATCAATAATGCGTTGGGGAATGACGGGGGCGTCACGGTTACGCCAGCACGCTAGTTGATATACCCATGTCTTAAAGACATCTTTCAAAACTGCGAACCCTCCAGCCATGTCCCCATAGAGCGTGGCATATCCGACACTCATTTCACTTTTATTGCCGGTCGTAAGAACTAGCCAGCCGAACTTATTAGAGAGTGCCATCAAGAGATTTCCCCGAATGCGTGCCTGTAGATTCTCTTCTGCCACGTTTGGCTCGGTATCTGCGAATGCACCTTGTAAGCATGATTCGTAGGTGACAGCTAGCTCTTTAATAGAGAGTTCAAGCAGTGAGACATTGAGGTTAGAAGCCAGTTCTCGAGCATCTTCACGACTAATGTCAGCGGTGAACTCAGACGGCATTGATACAGCTGTTACCGCTTCGGCCCCGAGTGCATCAACGGCCACCGTGAGTGTCAGTGCGGAATCGATGCCGCCAGAAAGACCGAGCACAGCACCGCGAAATCCATTTTTCTGTACGTAATCTCGAGTTCCTAGCGAGAGGGCTGCGTAGACTTCCGCCTCGGGGGGTAACACTGGCTTCAAAGTTCTGTTATTAGCTATCGGGGCCGTACCCGAAGACGATGGTCGTGGTCCTTGAGTCAAGACGATGCGGTCCGACTGCGGTTTAGCCTCGGCCCAACGGTCGTCACCCTGTCGCAGGCTAGTCGCTTCATCCAGATCAACATCAACAATGATTAAGTCGTCCGTGAATTGCGCGCCACGGGCGAGCACCACGCCGTTCGGATCGATAACGAGACTGTGTCCATCGAACACCAGTTCATCCTGACCACCCACGGCATTACAAAACGCAAGAAAGCACCGGTGAGTAATGCATTGAGTAGCAAACCGTTGTTCTCGTTCTATGCCTTTGTACATATGGTACGGCGACGCCGAGAGGTTGACGATCAGTTCGGCCCCTCCATCGAGAGCGGCCCACTTGAGAGGTCCGCTATGCATCCAGATGTCTTCGCATATGGTGAC
>CAUZRA010000156.1:0-4592 GCA_963582035.1 Vicinamibacteria bacterium
ATCCGTTTGAATGTTTAACGCGCCAATACTGAATTTCCCGACTTTGCCATTTAAGCGTCCGCCGGCCAGAATCGGTACGTTTGTGCCTTGGTCAAGGCCAATTCGACGACTAAAAAATACGGTTGGCACATCACCCCCACCCATGAAGCTCGAGGCACCTGGCCGTAGCGCTGGAATGCCACCAGTAATCCGTCTGGCGCCTGTGCCGAAATCGAAGATTCCACGACCCTCTAGGAAAAACTCGCGTTTTTCAGGGAAAAACAAACTGAACCGTGTGAGATTAACCTGTTGTTCGTCGACTTCCACTTGGGCAAAGTCAGTGTTGTAGGTGAAGTCAGCTGTAAGGTTTTGCGTGACGCCGTATTTTAAGTCGACACCAAAGTCGCCAGCTGCTTGATTCGATACCGCGGGACTGGCAAGACGGTCCGTTGCAAGGGAGCCAATGGCGTAGGGTTTGATTTCTAAGGTTCGATTATCTCCGGGGACTTCTAGTCCAGTTAATGTGCCGGCCGCCGATAATCGAAAGATCCCTGGACCGGCTGAGATAGGTATCGTTGTAACGTAACTCGATTCATTTTTCCACCGTACTGTTCGGCCCAGTTGGATGCCCCAGACTTGATCGGTACTTGCTTCGTACCGAAGTGATTTGAAGGGGATTTGCATTTCAACGGTCCAACCGTCTTCAAATCGTCCGGTCTGCACCTCCCAGATAGGGTTCCAATCAGGATTTGGGTTGCCTTCGTCGGTAATCTCCAAATCAAACATTCCGCCAATCGGGTTGACGAGAAAACTGACGCCGTTCCGTCTGTCGTAGTACGTATCGAAGGCCACACTAAAGGAATCGTTGAAGATTAACTGAAAGGAGTCGCGCTGCATTTCATTGGCGATCCAGTTCGATTCCGGTGTCGAGTCAAAGAGTCGAGCGCTAATATAGATGTTGTCGTCGTCAAACAAGATCCATGCGTCGGTTTGTTCGGTCGCGGGCGTTCCTTCATTGGGGATCTGTTGAATGAAATTACTTACGGGTATCACCGATTCGTAAACGGCTTCGCTTAACCGTCCATCGACTGTGATTACGTCGTCCAGCGCAACGGCGCGGATGGTTGTGCGCCCTTCATCATCACGTGACATTGTCTGTGGGGCTATAGGAGGAGCAGGACCATCAATCGAAACGCGAGTCCGGTCGTTCGTTTGCGCGCGATTGGCGGTTGGTTCTATCGATTGGTTGTCAACGTTGTCACGTTCTCTCGGGCCGTGCGGTTGCACACCATCGGGTGTTAGGCGGAGTGAGTCTTGTAGCTCCGCGACCAAACGGTCTTGTAATTCGAACAGTTCGTCGACAGTTCCATCTACGATGACTGATGCCAGTACACGGCGGGTTTCCGCATCGGTAATTCGTGCGGTAATTCGCATGTATTGATTGGATAGTTGATACGTGCCGGTAATTACTAGGTCTGATGAAGACGGTACGCCGGCGATTGAACTCGCGCGTGCGACATCGGAATTCTCAAGTGTGCCCAATCTAGCCGCCACTGTTTCAGCAATACCGATACCCATCCAGTCATACGAATTAATAGCGGTCACATTGGCGAAGGGTTCGACAGAGACAGTTATCAAAGATTCGCTTACGCTCGGTTTCTGAGCGTGTATTGCAGGCGCGGTTACCAGTATCGAGTACAGGTACACAGTGATGACCACGAATCGGCTGTAGTTCAACGATGTTGGCACAGTTGTCTCAATAATCTTGAAATCACGAGTTAGTTTACTAAGGCCGAAGTCTCAAACCGAAGTGGCGACCCCTAGGGGAATCGAACCCCTGTTGCCGGGATGAAAACCCGGTGTCCTGGGCCACTAGACGAAGGGGTCACTTGATAATCAGAACTACGATTATAGCGCACCGAATCTATATAGATTCTTCGCACAGAATTGTACTGCTAGAGAACATTGCCAAATGGGAACTGATTTTGTCAGGTTTGTAGAACGTCCCACTCAGTACTTCAAGTAGGATCAAGTCTCCATTATGCAGGCTGATCTGAAAGAGGCGATCGATTTCCACGAGGCGATTGTCGCTGAGGGCGCCAAGGCTCTTGTCGGATATGAACGCGAAAAAGCTCTGGCAAATACGGTACTGCTATCCGAGATTCCGACGACCTATGATGCAGATGCAGAACGGCAAGTTAATGCTGGCAATTTGTTGCTTCGTGGTGTGCCGGGAGTTGGAAAGACATTTTTTGGTGTCATTCTCGCCGCGATAAGTGGTGCGAAGTTTGCCCGGTTGCAAGGACGGGCTGATCTTCAACCGACGGAAGTGGTCGGGTTTCAGATGATTAACCCAGCGACAGGGGAATTCATTACGGAGTTTGGGCCGTTAGCGTCCGCCGAAGTGATTTTGCTCGATGAGATCAATCGTATTCCATTGAAATCACAGAGTGCATTTCTTGAAGGTTTGCAAGACCGCACGGTGACCGTCGGCAAAACGACCTACAAGTTACCTGCATTTAGTTTTGCCATTGCGACAATGAATCCGATTGAACTGGGCCAAGGGACATTTCCATTATCTGAGGCGGCAACGGATCGGTTTGCGATCATGGTGAATATTAGTTACCTCCCGCCTGAGGAGGAACAGAAATTGGTCAGTTTTGACTTCAAGAAAGTAACCCTTCAGGGCTTAATGTCGAAGGAACGTGTTGTCGAGCTACGTACCAGTATTGGCAAGCACGTTTTTTTGCATGAGGCCATAGCGAAGTACATCCAGCGACTCGTTGCAGCGTCACGACCATTCGACGCTGAAACTGAATGGTTGCGGCGCTCACCGTCGGCACTCGTTGAACAGTATGTTGATCTTGGCGGTTCTCCGCGCGCAACAATCTGTTGGGGGAGGCTAGTGAAAGTGTGGGCGGTACTTGCTCGGGGACAAGACGAAGTTTACCCAGAAGATGTTCAAGAGTTAGCGAAGTATGTGCTCGGTCACCGTATTTGGCTCGCACCGCATGCAACTGGTCAAGGCATTACGGTTGACAAGGTGATCGAGGACATCATTGAGCAGGTACCGATACCTTGAGAGTGACAACTGCTGATGCCTTGGTCAGTTGGACAGAAGTGCAGGACATTGAACTCGTCATTGTCCGACGTATGCACGAGTATATGGCTGGTGCCCACCCGAGCGTTTTTCAGGGCGGTGGGTTTGAGTTTGTAGGATTGCGGGACTGGCAGCCTGGTGATCGTCTGTCATCGATCGATTGGTCGCAATCGACGCTTACTAATTTTAGCCCTTTGATAAGCAGAGAATTTGAGCAGCAGAGTACTGCCCAAATTGTGATCATCGCGGATACATCGATATCAACACGATGTGGTACCCAGGGAGTGCCGATTGCGACAGTAATCGCTCGCATTGTGGCGACGTTTGCTATGGCCGGAGCATTTTTCCAAGATCAGGTTGGATTAATTACGTTTGATGGTCGTTCTCGGCAATTGAGTGTTCGCCCGCAGGTTGGGAAGAATCATGCGATTCATTGTCTTGATGCGTACCAAGACGTTGTGCTTGGTAGAAAAAAATATGAACGGCAGCGTATTGATAATTCTTTTGATGGATTATTGAGAAAAACCTCGCTGGTTCCGTTAGTGTCGGATTTTCTTTTCGAGGATTATGAGTCTCTTCTGGACGAGGTACTCAAGTTACAGGCCTCACACGATACTTTTATTGTCATCGTTGATAGTCGCCATGCATATGACATGCCGGTTATTGCGGATGGATGGATTGAAGTAGCCGATGTCGAAACAGGCCAGTCCCGGTTGTTGTCTTCGAGCGAACTACAGCAACTGGGGGATCGTATTGCCGTCTGGCAGGATACTGTTGAAGCTGCTGCTTTGTCTCGTGGGCTCGAAGTATTGAGAGTCGGTACTGATGTCGATACATTTCATGGAGTAGTCGTGCGATTTTTGGCTGATCGCCGTCTGAGAAAACGGTAAGACCCATGGTGAATCGAAGATGGTTTGTTTTTTGTCTTTTACTTTTAACGTTGCCTCATGCGGTATTGGCGATGTCTGTATCCGCCCAGAACGCCGAGACGATGGAAGTCGATGCACTTCAGTGTTGGCGTCGGATTGGTGCAAATGCCGTTCACGTCGGCGAACGTTTTGCCATGACGCTGACGTGTGCGGTTGTTGAGACGAATGAAGCGCGCGCCGTGCCGGATTTGGCGTGGCTTGAGCCAGAGACACTGACCGTATCCCCGTTTGAAGTGCTTGAAGGGCAACGATACCAGGATATTGTCCGAGGTTCCCGACGGTTTTTTCAGTACCGGTATGAGTTGCGCATCATTGGAGAGGATTATTTCGGGCTTGATGTTGAGTTGCCCGCACTAGAGATCAGGTATCGAATCGAACGCGCGCTCGATGGAGGGGCGCTAGTAGAAGGTCGCGAGTTAACCTATTTCCTACCGGCTGAATCTGTGCGCGTGCTGGCTCTGGTACCAGCTGCTGTTACTGATATTCGGGAGCTTCCTGGTGAAACATTTGGCGATGTCGAGGGTCGACTGTTTCGTGCTAATGCAACGGGAATCCTTGCGACGGTGTTGGCTGGTTTGGCTGGA
>CAUZRA010000157.1:0-4588 GCA_963582035.1 Vicinamibacteria bacterium
AAATATCTCTGGGAATTATCAGAACAACTCTTACCCCGCAAACACGTCTTCGACTTCAACCAAGCCCTTATGGATCTCGGCGCTATCGTGTGCGTCGCTCGGACACCGCACTGTAACCGCTGCCCGATGCGCGACATTTGCCTGACTTACAGACCGCCGAACGACTAAAGCGGTGGTCACACAACAGTGTTTTTACAAACCGGCACTATCAGGCAAAGACACGAAAGGAAGCTTTGTAACAACTGAACGAGCTCTCATGTCACCCACCATCACGTCAACAATGGAACCTGCTGCGTCAGCTAGTTTACGCGGCAGATAACCAAGAACGACGACTGCACCACACTCAGGAGACCATACTGCACTGGTCACAACTCCAACAGCGTCATCGCTGTCTACCTGACAGATCAACATTCCCGATGCCGGCAACCTACTATCTGCATCTGTATTGTCACAAACCAAACCAACCAAACGACGCGCAACACGTCCTTGCCCCCGATGAAGGATACGGATGATAACTTCTTGCCCGACGTAGCAACCTTTATCGAAATTAATTGCCCGATCTTCAATACCTGCTTCAAGTGGGATCGTGTCCGTGTTCATATCACCTGGAAATGAAGGACGCCCTGATTCGATACGAACTGTTTCGGCAACTTCCGATCCAACAGGTACGGCTCCGCTTTTTTTTAGGGCTTCCGATACTTTAGTGGTCACTTCTCGAGCAATGATGAGGCGATACCCCTCAATCCCCAAGTCGTCCGTTCTGACCAATAATCCAACAACCCCTTCTATCTCGATTCTGCAATGCTCATGAATAGCAAACTGTGTCTTCACAGGTGCGAATACAGACGCCATGATTTCCAACGCATGAGGTCCGTGAATACCAAAGGCAGTCAATTGCTCTCCGAGGTCCTGCACCGTCACATCTTCAGCGAAGACCAAACTGTCAAATCTTTTACGTAAACCATCTTTCACGCTACTGTGAACGTCCACAAGTAATCGATCCTGTTCAGCCAGCACGAGCATGTCCGCAACCATTCGGCCTTGTGGCGTCAAATACGTTGCATAACAACCGGTTCCACACGAGAGCGCCAGCACGTCATTCGTCAACAAACCCTGTAAAAACTCAGCCCGCTCAGTCCCGATAAGACCGATCCAGCTTCGATCTTGAAGCTCGATGTATCCCGCAGTCATTCGCATCGCGTTGTAATGGTCAAGATTCATTGGAATAGCCTGTGTCTCACCGCAACATGCAAATGATATGCTGACTTACGTGCGGCTACGCCTACAGCACGCTTTTCGCTCGGCTTGCCTTCTCTGCTTGAGTAGCGCGCTTTCGGTAAGTGTTTGGGCACAAACACCGCCAGTTCCCACGACTGGCGAATCGACTTTTCGTGTGTTTGTACGTGCTGTCCCTTCTGGATTTGCAACATCGACATTGGTGTACGAGGATAACCGCTGGATATTACGGGCAACCACTCAAATCACTGCTCCTCTTGAACTTGAAACACAATTGTTTAAGATGACGTACGACTCAGATTGGAAGCCACAACAACTACGTATTAGTGGCACACGAAACAGAGAGATCTTCAACGTCGATAGTAATTTTGATGGTGACATCGTAACGAATGAAGTCCAGATCGGGTCAGAAGTAAGCAATAACGAAGAACGCATCGACGCCACCTCGATCGTACTACCAAATTTTTTCTTTTCTGCCTACGAAGCACTTGCCGTCCGATTAACCATGCTCCAACCCGGAGATCAAATACCGATCTATGTGGCGCCGCGCGGCTATATCACGGCGAGACTTGATTCTGTTAACACACTGCAGCTAGACACAGCCGGTGGAAGCCTCCTTGCAAAGGTTCACCACATTACATTTGACAACCCGAATGATCCCATCAGCGCAGAAGTCTGGGTCGATGAAGGCAGTCGCTTAATGCGAGTTACGCTACCGTCGGCATCAATCGACGTTGCACGGCAAGACATCATCTCTGTGTCAACGCGACTCACAAATACTCCTCATCCCGGAGACGAAAATGTACGAGTCGGCGCCGCAGGTTTCAGCCTCGCCGCCACACTAACGAAACCGGTCGAGGTGCAATCCCCAACTGACGGTCGCTGGCCAACGATATTACTCGTGCCTGATTCCGCTTCAAGTGATCGTGATGTCACAGTGTCGGGAATTCCAATTTTCAGACAACTATCGAACGCACTAGTTGAAAATGGATTCATGGTCATGCGCTTCGACAAACGTGGTGTCGGACAAAGTGGCGGGCGTCCAGAGTCAGCAGCTCTCAACGATTATGCAGAAGATGTACGTGAACTAGTACGCTACCTCGAACGTCGTCTCGATGTCGACCGTAACCGTATCATCGTAGTGGGCTACAGTGACGGTGGCTGGATCAGCCTCTTGGCGGCGCGACGAGAGAGCAAGATAAAAGCTCTAGCCTTAATCGCTACCGCTGGTATCAGCGGCAATGAACTCGTCTTGGAACAGCAAGCGACGCTCCTAGCTAATAACGGCGACTCAGACATCGAGAGACAAGAAAAAATCGAACTACAGCAACGAATTAATCGTGCCGTTCTCAATGAGGGCACTTGGGAAGGAATCTCTGAAACTGTGCGTGCACAGGCAGACACACCTTGGTTTCGCAGTCTGCTTGCGTTTGACCCAGAAGCTGTTATCGAGCGTGTTCGGCAACCACTACTGGTAATTCAAGGAGAACTCGATCAACAAACCCTGCCCTACCATGCCGACCGCCTTCAAAATATTGCAAGCAGGCGTACGAGAGCAAATGCAACCGTTGAAATATCGACACTGCCCGAAGTCGATCATCGTCTAACAACATCAATCAACGGAAACAGTAACGAATACACTTCGTTATCGAACCAGCGCATCACTTCCACTGTCACGACCGAGCTCATTGATTGGATCAACAGGACACTACCAAAATAATCAAATTTACTGTTCCTCCTGACTGACCAGAAATTCAACACGACCAAGTCGAAGACAATCGCCATCATTCAACGCAATGCATTCCACACGCGTATCATTAACATACGTCCCATTAGTACTCTTGAGATCCTCGACAACCAACTGGCTGGTCGTCGTTGACAACTGACAATGAACTCGCGAAAGAAGCGTTGCCTCAATCACAAAATCTGCCCGAGGCCCACGGCCAATTGTTCTTTCGGATCCAGACGGCAGCCTGATTATTTTTTCTTTGTCCAGTGTGGTAGAACGCAAAGTCCACATAGTTTTCACCAAACGTCATCGAGGAAATTATCTTGAATCGGTTCATCAAATTGCACCGAGAACAATTCTGCTGACTATGGTTTACTTGGCTGCGACGGCCGAATCTCAACACGACTGGGCAAACTCCTCGTGTCATGGCCCAGCAGGTCGACAACAACTTTCGCTACATCATTTACGGTCAATTTCCATGGCTCTACAGCATGACGGCTCCCACCCGCAAAGCTTGTTCCGACCGATCCAGGTGCAACCGAACTCACACGAATCCCATCAAAGCGAAGTTCCTGCATCAATGCTGTTGTAAATGCATCCAGTCCAGCCTTAGATGCACAGTACGCCGCCCCTGTAGCAAATGGATGGCTCCCCGCAAGGCTACTCACATTAATAATCCACCCGCCGCCTCTTTCCCGCAAATAAGGAACAGCAGCCCGACAACAATAAAACACTCCTGATAGATTTGTACCGATAACCCGCTCCCAGTCTTCAACAGACTGATCCGCAACATTCCCAAAAATACCCACGCCAGCGTTGTTAATAACAATATCGATCCCGCCAAATCGATCGGCTGTCGAAGAAATCATTCGCTTGGCATCGTCGACTTTTTGTATGTCACCGCGGCATACGTCATACAGACCGACATCCGGGTCGTTACTCAACTGGCCCAGTTGCATAGCGGCTTCTTCCAATGATTTCTCGGAACGACCAGATACCATTACGCTGCAGCCTCGACAAAGTAATTCCTCGGCAACAGCTAAGCCGATACCGCGCGATCCCCCAGTCACCAATGCCACTTTATTTTTTAACTGAAATGTCGACATCACCTACTAGAATACCGCGAGTCGTTTCTACATGGATGACACAATAGTCCGCGTCAACGCTAGATAATAAATAGCATCGGATCATGTCAGTAATCGCTATCGTCGGAGCCGGACACTTAGGAGGCTCGATCGCCCATGCCCTGGCGTCAAAAGATCTTTGTACAACTGTCAGCCTGATTGATGATTCACACGACGTCGCGACGGCAAAAGCACTTGATATCGCGCAAGCAGGACCGATTGAGTCATTTCGCACGCAGCTAAAGGCTGACGTAGACCTGACCGCCACAAAGTCGGCAAACTTTGTGATCTTGGCGGGACCGGCTTCAAACCCAGACACCGAATGGGATGAGACAACCGGCTTAAAACAACTCCATCAGCTCAAGAAAATAAACCGTCAGGCCATCGTAATTTGCGCCGGGGCACAGCATTCCGGACTGATTGAACTTGGTGTACATAAAGCCGAGATTAGTCCTTATCGCCTTATAGGGACTGCGCCTGAGGCGTATCGTGCTGCCGT
>CAUZRA010000158.1:0-4567 GCA_963582035.1 Vicinamibacteria bacterium
GCGGGATTGTCGTGGAGCATCGAGGCGTTGTCAGCGAAGGCGATGTTTGTTCCTCCACGGCCGATGGTTTGGGCGGATACGCCGTTAAGAATGACGCCGTCGGCCCATGCGGTATCGCACCAGGGGAGCCCTGCAGTAGCGGTCAGCAGTGCCAACTGGATCCAGCGAGTCGTCCGTTCCATGAGAATTCCCTTTCTCGCTACTATCTGACAATTGAGTACAAATACTCCATTGCCGAATCGGCTGCGTCGCCTGTCGCGCTTGAGCAGAAAGTTCGATAGAGGATGTTGTCATGAAGAAGAAGTTCCACGTGTATGGTTTGGGGAAAGTGCTTGGGCGCTGGCAATGATCAGCAATGTCGGCGATCTTCGAAACGGACTGCGGTCGTCCGCAATGGCTAGCACTTTGCCAGCGCCGGAACCAGCTGATCAATGGCCGGCAACAGGGTCGGTGGGACTGTCCCAGAGTCAAGCAGGTTGGCAATGCGAATGAACTCTTCTTCCCGATTAAGGAAAGCCTGGACCATATCGGGGTCGAAGTGGGTTCCCTTTCCTTCCAGAATGATGCCACGGGCCTTTTCGTGGCTGAACTTCGGCTTGTAAACCCGCTGGGTGGTCAAAGCATCGTAGACATCCGCAAGCGCAGTGATGCGTCCACTGAGCGGGATGTCCTTTCCAGCGAGGCCGTGGGGATAGCCAGAGCCATCAAATTGCTCGTGGTGAGTCATGGCAATATCGCGTGCTATTATTAGGTACCTCTCGGCGGGATGAGCTTTGGCAATGGCAGCCAGCGTTTTACCACCTAGCACGGTGTGCTGCTTCATCACGTCGAACTCTTCTCTGGTCAGCTTTCCCGGCTTTAGCAGCACACGATCGGGAACGCCAACTTTCCCAATATCGTGCAGCGGGCTCGTCAGGTAGATCAACTGTACGTAATCGCCGTCTACCTCGTTTCGGTAGTTATCCCACTGCGACAGCTCATCCGCAATAATCCGGCTATACTCGCACATCCTTTCCAAGTGAAGTCCGGTCTCGTTGTCTCGGGTCTCCATCAGGTTTGCCAGCGTGAACAACATGACATCGCGACTTTGCAGCGAGAGGGTGCGTTCGCCGGTCCTCAAACGCACTCGCAACTCGTCGGGACTAAACGGCTTCACCAGAAAGTCGTCGGCACCCGCTTGCAGTCCGGCGATGATATGGTCCGTATCGCCGTGCGAAGTGAGCAATACAAAGTAGACGTAGCTGCTGCGGTGTCCTTCTCGAATCTTGCGGCACAACTCATCGCCATACATTCCTGGCATATCAAAGTCGGAGATGACCATCGAAAACCTACCGGTACGTACGAGGTCGTAACCTTCGCAACCATTCCGTGCACAATCGACATCGTAGCCGAAGTGTTTCAGGGCGTTCTCGAGGAATTTGGCCGATACCACGTCGTCCTCAACAACGAGTACTCGCAGGCATGCAGTCATGGTGCTCTTTTCGGTTCTGTTAAATTCACCACGTTCTCACCGAGCACAGTAGGGCGCTGTCCAATTCCTGTGCGCGGATGGCGGCGAATGGATTCGGTTCAGGATTTTGAGGTAACTTGATCATTAATCAGGGCGGCAAGTTGATCCCACTCCCGCCGCAGGTCCACTAGGCGTTCGGACATCTCGGATGTCGAGCTATCATGGGCAGATGTGCTCAGCTCGTCGGCCTTCTTGCTCAAGCTGAATGCAGCGCTGTTCGCCAGTGCTCCCTTTAGACGGTGCGAGACCTTGGCAACACGCTGAGCATTGGCTTCGGTAAGAGCCTCTTCCAACTCACAGACATCGGCCTCACAACTGTCGTTGAGCACACCCAGAATGAGTGTCGCAAAATCGATTCTGCCAAAACATCGCTTCATCAGATCGTCGACGTCGATAAATTTTGACAGATGTTCAAGCCGTTCCCTGTCCATCGGTCCACCCAATCGCTTTCTTGTCTTTTCGCCTTGAGATCAAAAATACTTGTCCGTGTTGGTAACTCGTGCTGTTCTCCGGCTTTCGCAATATACGTCGGTCCCCGGTGCAAGTGGGAGAACGGCTATGAAATTATAGGCCGCGGTTTTCACGGACAACGGCAAACGCTGCTATAGGTCGGACAAGCTCTGCGTACAACAGTCGTACCGGTCGGGGGACCTTGAGGCACCCAGCACCACAAATTCGCAGATCGCATTCTTTCGCCACATCCATCTCGTCGAGAAAGTGCCCACACGACCCGTACCACCGGACCAGGCCGCAGAAAACGTCATTGCCCTACACGATGAGGTTCACCCCCGCGACGGTCGTGAACACGTGGCTGCTCGATCTCGACCTGGCCGACGCCCATGGTGATCTTAAGTTTGGGTAAACGACCGTTGCGAACGACCTGTCGGTGGCCGTTCGCGTCCATCAGATGAGCATGACGATCGATCCATCCGAGTCCTCCGTCTCAACCGCTTGAACCAGCAGCGATTGAGCTCCGTCTCGAAGGGTCTCCGTTAATACGTCTTTCGCCTCGGTGGATGAAAACTCAACCGTTGTCGCGGTAACTTCCTGCAGGGTGGCGTAGAGCCTACGCATGAATCTTGAAACGCCATCAATTACAGCGTTTCGTTTGATCTTCAAGGCGATCATGTGCGGAGGTTTGTTGCAAACGCCAGCCGCCTCGTGGGGTGGCGAGATAGGGCGAACCAGTGTTTGTCGGCGTTTCTTGCTGCCGCCTCGCCTATCGACGAGCAACTCCAACCACTTTTTGAAAAAAAACCTTCTCGATGGCGCAACAAAAAGTCCTCTCGCTACGTAGGTAAGAATGAAAGGATTTCTTCTTCATTCGCCCGCACGGAGGACACGCTCATGGTAGCACTTGTTCCTGCCCCCGGCCAGTTGCCGCTGATCCAATTCGTCGAATCGAACGACCTCTATCTGCAAGATCAACCCGATGTCCTCTGGTTCGACGTGCTGAAGGATTGGGATTACCGTCGATTTCAACAAACGGCTGCCCACTACTACGAACGCCTCTGGCAATTCAACCAGCAACAAGCCCAACAGCAAAACGAACGCCGACAAAATCCGCCTAAACCCAATCCGGAAACGCAGACCCAAGCCACCCAGCGGCTGATCTTTTCCCGCGCCACGCTCGACAAACAAGCTGCGGTCCTCTACGGGGTCCAAACCAGGTAGACGTAAAAAGTGCCCGGAAAACGGGGGTGCGTCATTTCCCAGACGGCCTGAATTCCCTGTGCAGCAGCTTCTTACTGCAACTGGACCAATTTTAGGGGAGGGGGAGGTCAACCTCACGCAAGCAACGACGTTGTCTGCCGCATGGTTCCGGTGCGGGCCGCCGAACAATTCAATCTGGCAGAGGGACTGAGCCATCTCTGCGAGGGCAGGTAGCGGTTATCATGCCGACAACTTTTGGTTGACCCTTTACCCGGCGCCAACCTTGACCGAACAAGAGAGCCGGAGTGAGTTATGCGCACCATGCTTGTTTCCATCGCTGGGCTGACGATCCGGTGACAGGGATTGAAATCACTATCAGTATCAGTTACAAGGTCACGCGCTGTCGACGTTCACGACGGTAGCTTAGCGAAACAGGTTGCTTCCATACAATACCAGCGAAGTGCAGGCTGCACCCGTCCTCATGGCTGATAGCACGTACCCCGGGGTGTCCACGGATCCGAATGCCGTGGTGACGACGTGCCTGGCATTCCGGTTGAATGACACCGACCCGTTCTGAGCCCCATCTACCGAGAGATCGTAAAGATGATGCTATCGTGCAAAAAACGCTCATCATCGGAATTGAGGCTCGCTGTGTTGATGCGAATCCGCTGAGTGTCACTAACAAGACTTATCGATTTTCTATCACGTATGATCTCTTCCAGATCCGACGCCAACAGGCCACGACCTGGGTAAATTTTAATTCCCATCAACCGTGTGTCCACAGCGATTCCGTGCAGATCAACCGTAATGACGTGCTTTCCGTAACGTAAAAACACAAGTACCAAAACCACGACAGCAACCATAGCAACCAGGAACTCCTGAGCATGGTCTCCCAGGCCCCCTAATTTATAGACGCGAAAAACGAAAAACGATGCACATGCAACGATCATTGCGAGATGAACCCAACGATTCGCGACCGGTATCCGATACTCGTTGCCCGCACCCTGGTCGACCACCTGTATTTTGTTACTTCTTGAGAGGGTCGCCGGGTCCGTTAGTTCAGTATTATTTTTCCGCAAACGCTCGATTAGACTTTGGTCAAGTTCGTTATATTCACGACGTGATGTCGTTTCTCCAACACGGTCTTCTATGGCCAGGCCAAGAAGTTTGGCGATACGTTCTGCGTCTCGTCTGGCTCGAACGGGATCTCGCAAGACACTGATAACGAGATTTTCAATATCATCCTTAGCCTGTGTTTGAAGTCCCTTAAGCAATTGCTGGGCGAACTCTCCTTCGACGTTTTTGCCCAGGGCCGATGCCGCAAGAATTTTCTTTTTGTCACGATCAGAGATCGGACCTTCCCTCTTCACGCCCACCAGCCTTACTGGATAAACAGTATATTTC
>CAUZRA010000159.1:0-4536 GCA_963582035.1 Vicinamibacteria bacterium
TACGCCCGTGCAATTTCCGAGAGTTCTCGCATTTGCCGTGAAGTTAAATCTCCAAGCGGAAGTGCAATTGTTACGACCGAATACCCCGTTTGCCGTTGTTGGTACACGTTGGTACGCAACCAGTGTTTATAGCTGTTGCTTCCATGGCTGCTGGATAAGCCGTTTTCCTTGAAGGGATGCTCTGTGTGATGGGGCGCTTCGGCGATATGTGCCGTCCACCGGGGATCTTTCTTTAATTTTTGACGTTCTTCGAGAACCAGCCGCTTAAATTCTTCCATGCCAAGTTGGGCGACGAGAAATTTAATTCTCGCTCGAGCGCGATTGCGTTTTTCACCGAGGCGGGCGAATACTCTGGCAATTGCCTGTGCAATTGGCAAGAGTTCTTCAACGGGGAGGAACTTGTCAAACAGTTTCGCTTGATGTGGAACGGCACCCAAACCACCACCGACATAAGTTTCGAACCCGCGTTGCTCGATGCCATCTTGGGTGCGCGTTGCAGCAATAAGTCCGAGATCATGCATTGATGCCAAACCACACGCGTGTTCTTGGCAACCTGAAAATGACACTTTGAATTTCCGACCGAAATCCTGAGCGTCGGGATGGCCGAGTAAGAACTGCATGCATGCTTCGGCATATGGCGTGACATCAAATAATTCGTCTCGGCAGACACCCGCTAAAGGACATCCGGTAACGTTCCTCACAGTATTGCCGCACGCCTCGCGTGTGGTGATGTTGACTGCGGCGAGACGACGCATCAGGTCTGGCGTGTCGTCGATATGAACAAAGTGCAATTGGATGTCTTGGCGTGTTGTTACATGGCAGATTTGATCACTATACTCGTCAGCTAGATCGGCAAGTATGTCCATTTGGTTAGGGTTTAAACGACCCATCGGAATTTTTATTCGCATCATTCCTGGAGCATCCCAGACAGTTTCAGGGCCTTTCGTCAACCCATTGGACGGATATGCCAACGATTTCGGTCCGGAGCCGTCATTACGTTGCCCGTTGTCGTATCGCTGTCCATAAACGCCGCGCCTTAGACGGGTTTCGGCAAAAACCTTTTCGTCGACCTTGTCTTGTCGTCGCAGAGCAATCTGGTTTTCAAACGCGTCAATCTCTTGACCGAGTTCCGCTGGAATACTGTTAGACAGTTTTTCTTTCCACGTCATAAATCAACCTTCTCGCTGCCAGGCAATTGCATCGACTGTTTGGGTCGACATCGCACCGCTTCCAATGACACCACTCAATCGAGCGACTTCACCGACGATGATCGTTCCTGGCATGTCAGCGCAATTGTCTGATGTTCTGTCGAGTGCTGCTAGGTCTTTTAAACAACCTGTCCAGAAAGACATTTCCGGGGTTGATGCGGCAGTAATGATTGAACATGGTGTCTCCGGCGACCACCCATTACCGAGAAGCGTTTTCGCAATTTGCTTCCGATAATACAACCCCATCAATATAACCACTGTCATTGCACTCGGATCCAAGGATCGCAGCACCGGTTTGAATGCGTCGGGCGCGTGTCCTGACAACACAGTGAAAGCGGATGAGAGTCCGCGATGCGTGACGGGAATGCCAGCCAGTCCTGGTGCGGAGATTGCAGCACTTATTCCAGGTATGACTTCGAATGGTATTCCGGCAGTTTTAAGGGCGAGAGCTTCTTCTCCACCACGTCCTAGGACGAACGGGTCACCAGATTTAAGGCGCGCAACCCGTTTTCCGTGCCGTGCAGATCGAACCATCAGTCGCTGGATGGTCTCTTGACTAACCGCCGGACGCCGAGCACGCTTACTTACACAAAAACGCTGGGCACGATGGGCCATTTTAACTATCTCGGTTGACACAAGACCGTCGTACAGCACTATGTCAGCTTCAATTAGGCGGTTGGCGCCTTTGATAGTCAGTAATTCCGGGTCTCCAGGTCCTGCTCCAATGAGCGACACAAAACCCAAATCTACTGATGGTTGTTTCTTCATAATTAGCATCAACTCAATGACTGGCTGCCGCTTTGTTTTTAGGTGTCTTGTAGAGGCGAATAAGAGATTCTAAAAGTTCCGGTCGCCGGTTCTGCATTGGAACAGCATCTTTTCGCCAGTGCTGACGTAATTGAGTCGCTTCAGTCATCCATTGTTCAAGGTCATGAGTGGGCAACATCGAGTCAAGGGCTTCCCTCAGTAACCCGGCGAGGGCTGGTGCTCGACCATCAGTCGATATTGCAAACGTAACACCTGCGCGACGGACTACACCACCAAGGTACACACTCGCATTTGGGGGATCATCAACGGCATTGACAAAGATTTGACGAGTTTCGGCTGCTTCTGCAATGGAACGATTTACATCAGGTGTTGCGGCCGCCACGACTAACCAGGCACCGTCTAAGTCGGATAGCTGGAAACCTCGTTCCACGATGGTTACTGAGGAGCTCTTGATTTCAGCTACGATTTCAGGCGCCACGACGGTTATGTCGGCTCCTGAGTCAAGCAAGGCCCGAAGCTTAGATGCTGCCACTGGTCCACCGCCAATTACCACGACCCTGCGGCCGACCAGTTTGACGAAGGCGGGAAAAAGTTCCATCGCTCGCTACTCCTGTTGACTTGTTATCGCCGGGTTGTGGAGACCACATTCGTTCTTCGAATTGCCTCGCCAGCGACCGGCTCGGTCGTCTTCGCCGGGTTTAACCTGACTTGTACATGGCCAGCAGCCGATACTTGGGTAGGCATTGTCGTGTAATGGATTGTATGGCACCTTGTCAGTGACAATATGCTGCCAGACATCATTCTTTGTCCACGTGACAAGCGGATTAACCTTAACAATGTTGAATTTATGGTCCCATTCGATGACTTTGGCATTTTCACGTTCAGCAGTTTGGTCACGTCGAATTGCGGTAACCCATGCGTCTACATTAGCCAGAGTGGCCTTCAGTGGAATCACTTTTCGAATGTTGCAACACTTGTCCGGTGAGCGTTCCCAGAGTCGGTTGCCGTACGTTTTTGTTTGTTGGTCAACATCAAGTTCCGGGACGATTCCACGGATTGTGATGTTGTATCGAGCTTCCAAGCGATGCCACAGGTTATAGGTTTCTTGAAAAAGCAATCCGGTATCAAGCGTGAAAATATCAATCGGAACTTTGTTTTTTCCGATTAGATCAATGAGCACACAACCCTCGGCACCAAAACCAGTTGCAAACGTTAGTCCTTTACCGAAGTGGGAGGCAGCCCAATTTAGAATATCTTCGGCTGAACGTCCTTCCAGTTGGTCTGCAAATTTCGACAGCTCACTCAGGCGTTGTTTACCCGATTGTAAGACCGTTGTATCGGTTGACATCCTACTTCCTCCCTTGGCGACTGCAAGTCTCTACAACATACCGAATAGTACCAAGTACGTGCCTACAATAATGAGCACGCTGGCGAGACCAGTTCGTAACATACGGTCTGGCACGATCGTAGCGATACGTGCACCAGTTAGCACGCCAGGCACTGCACCGATAAGAACGGTTCCGGAGAGTGCAACGTCCACCCGGCCGGCGGCAGCATGACCGACGGTGGCTGCTGCTGACAGCGCAAGTGCATGAATAAGGTCAGTTCCGACGATAGTTCGCGCATTGAGCGGATACCACAGCGTTAGAACACATAATAAGAGCGAACCGCTACCGACGCTCGTCATACTCACAAGCAGTCCAGTTGCAAACCCAAGTGCAATGGTGACAACCGCGACGGGTTGTTTTTGGACCTGTATTTGTCCTGCGAAGCGCATGCGGAGAAATAAGGCACTTCCGGCAAGAATCAGGACGATGCCGAGTCCATGGGTAAGCCAGGTATCAATCTGTTTGATCGGCATCCGGTTTAGCACGGAAATCCCTAGAATTGCGCCGGGAATGGAACCGAGAGCAAGTAACCCGACGGTCGCCCAATGAACTTCGCGCCGGATGGCGTAGAAACCGCCTCCAAATAGTTTCATGCCACTAGCAATCAACACGTCTGAACCAATAGCGATGGCCGGTGGAACACGTGCGATGAGAACCAGCGCCGGCGTCAGAAGTGCGCCACCACCGGTAGATGTGGCACCGACTAGCATTCCTACAAAGAAACCGATGAGAATTGGAGTGAAATTCACAGGCAAACAACTCCGAGGGGAGGTGACTACCTCCCAGGCTTTCGGTCTTTCGTGTTTTTGGGTTCTGCCTTGCTACAAGGCAGCAGTTAATGTGAGATGACCGTCAGCGTAGGGGCCCCCTATGGGGCTCCATACAAACGCAGCTGGAAGTACAATCGGGTTTAGGGAACGCGCTCATAAGCTCCTGCATTGTAGCAGGTGGCTTCGTGGTAGAGTCAAGCGCAGTGGTGCCCTCCGTGGTAACCTAGCTAGCTAGGTTCCATCTAGTTGACCTCTTTATTGAATCCAGTAAGGGTAAGGAGTAGCGCAGCTTTGTCTGACCACCTGATTTCTCCGCACGGCGGAGTTCTTGTCGATCTCTTTACTAATGAGGACCAGCAAGCCGAGCTCAAAGCTGCATCCCGCGATTGGCCATCTCATGAC
>CAUZRA010000160.1:0-4529 GCA_963582035.1 Vicinamibacteria bacterium
CCCATGAAATACCGGGGACGAGGTTGGCCAGCCCCATCAACGTTCCACCAATGACACTTCGAATCAGAAGGGCATATCCGTGGAACGCGTTCTCGTCGACCCGAATATTTGACTGCGTCGATGGCATACACTTGCGTTAGGAGCTTACGGTTGGTGAAAAGAATGATGACACGTTCACTGTTGTCCCTGCTAGGTAGTGCGATATTATTACTCGGCACAACACCACTCATTCATGCACAGAGCTCTGGTGTCCCAAACAACGCTGTCGACCTATCAGCCGAGGACATTCTCAACCGCGCGCTAGAACGAGCTGCCGTGCAAAATGAAGAGGGCCTTGAACTCACGTTTGAATACTTCGTGGAGTCCACCGCCGAAAAACTCGATGACGAGGGTGTCGTAACGGAAACGACAACGGCCAAGTTCCATCAATATCCACTTGAAGAACTGCTCTACGAAGCACTAATCGAAAGTGACGGCGAGCCGCTCGACGAAGACGAACTACGCGAGCAACACAAAAGGAAAATGCAATTCGTTCGAGAAGCTCGAGAACACCGGGCACGCGGTGAAACCTATGAGCCCAACGAGATGGATATTGGTTTCGACCAGGAACTGATGGATCGGTATGACACACGGCTCGTCAGAACCGAATCACTGCGAGGACACGACTGCTGGGTACTCGGGTTCACGCCTCGCGCAGGTAAGCTCCCAGATCGGCGACGAATGGACAAGGCCCTCAACCGATCCACTGGCTATCTGTGGATTGCACAAGATGACTATGGTGTCACGCGGGTCTCATTTGAAATGCAGGAACCATTTAAAACTCTCGGGGGCTTAATAGCCACACTCCGTCATGCTACTGGCCAGTTCGATTTCGACCGGATCGCGGACAATTTGTGGGCGCCAACGGAGGTTGGTTTAGAGCTTGACCTACGTGTGTTCTTTCGGAGTATCAGACGACACGTACGACAAGATTGGGTTGAACATCGCCCCATTGATGGTCAGCAACAAATTAACCATTGGATATCGGGTGACTTGGTACAAAACCGGTCACCCAATAAGTATCAGTTTTGGGTAGGGGCTAGTCCGCTAGTGTCGACCACTGGTCAACAATATGCTGAGCCGTTCGCCAGGACAGCGCCTGCGCCGTCAATGTCGGATTGTGTGCACCGCTAGTTCCCATCACGGAGGCGCCTGCAATCCCAAGATTAGGCACTTCATGAGACACACCAAAACGATTCACAACATTCGTCTCGGCATTATTCCCCATGCGTGTCCCGCCATAGGCATGAGTCGACACACCCATCGTGCGACCAAGTCCACCTCGTACGATTTCGGTCGCCCCAGCCTCTCGGTACCACTGCTCCATTTTCTCTTGCATGAACTCAGCAACCGCCAGTTCGTTTTCCTTGTACTCAGCCGTAATTCGAATCACCGGATGGCCGAAGGGGTCCTTAACTACGGGGTCAAGGTCCAAGTAGTTCGACTCATACGGTAATGTGGTTTTCTGAATGTACGAGGTATTTGACCGGTCCGCATTTTCCGCGATAAAAGCCTTCCAGGCTGATCCCCAGTTCGGAACCAATCCGAATGTATTCATGCCAGCCGCACCAATCGGGCGACGATCGGAATACACCCAAAGATTGCCACCGCCAACAAAATCAAGGTCGGCATGGTCAAAATTATCGTCCGCCCAGTTATCAACGGCGACGCCCTGAGCCGGCAGTCCGTACCAGGCGTTCAAATCAAATGGGAATAAAGCAGATACCGACGCCCCCGTATGGTGACTGAAATAATGCCGTCCGACCTGTGCGTGATTATTGGACAAGCCGATCGGGTAAGACCTAGATGTTGAACGCAACAAGAGGCGTACATTCTCGTACGTGTAACTTGCCAACAATACAAACTTGGTTGGCTGGAAAAATTCCTCGCCACCCTGCAGATAGGTGACTCCTGTGACTCGCCCGTTCCGGTCAACATCTATGGTTGTCACATGTGCATGTGACACCACTTGGAGGTTCCCTGTCGCTTCAGCTCTGGGAATCGTCGTTACGGCCGTCGAATTCTTTGCGTCAACGTGACATCCGCCGCGGTTACAGAAACCGTGGTACATACACGCTGATCGATCCTGGTAGGTCCGCGTGTTCACAGCGGCAGGACCAGGAAAGGGGTCCCAGCCCAAATTCTGTGCAGCATCCGCCATTTGTTGAATGAAACCCGTCCAGCGAAGTGGCTCCATCGGATAGGCATCGGACCGTGCTCCCTCAAACGGATTTCCGCGCCTATCAATTGTTCCGTTGATGTTCCCTGCCTGTCCGGATACCCCGATCTCGCGTTCTACACGGTCGTAGTACGGCTCCAGTTCCTCATAGCCAAACGGCCAGTCTTCGACAGTTGATCCTTCTGGGATTTTCGAGACCCCGTATCGCCGTCGTATCTCACTGACAACCTTGAAATCCCATGGGTTCAGCCGCCAACTCTGCGCCCAGTAATGAAGTGACGTGCCACCGACACCATTCATCATTGGGTGAATAGCCCCTTGAGTAGACGGCGTCAATCGGTTCGGGCGCACCGTCGGAATTTCACGTTGGGCCTTCTGTACGGTAAACGGCCAGGCCCGCACGTTGTTACGAAGTTCATCCGGAGCAAAGTCTTTTCGTGTGAGACGACTTCCAGCTTCCAAACCGACCACAGAAAGTCCAGACTCAGCCAATGGGAGTGCCGCAACGCCGCCAGCCGCACCAAGCCCGACGATCACAACGTCAGTACCCGGCAACCTAGTCGGCATGGCGCAGTCCTTTTCTCGCGGCGCTCACCGTAGCTTTCTCAAACTCCTCCCAGCCGTAAGCGGACCGACGATACGGACGCAATTCTCCAGCTTCCAGTCGCCGCTGATCGTTCTCAGTCACCGCTGTCCGAACGCCGGGATAGCCAATCAGGTCCCATCCAACAAAATTTTCATTACCACCATAGTAGGGATCACCAAACGTCCCCTGAAGTACATGCCCGCGAACCATACTGAAAAACGCGGCAGAACTACCGACAAAACCGGCACCCGCTCCAGTGGCTGCGCCAGTCTCTACGTCGATCAACGCGGAAATCCGATCGTTATGAGGCAACTCCATGAAATCGCCCCCTCGCGAAGAACGGCAGTAGCGTTGAAACGCTGCAAGACCCGCGCGATAGACTTCCAGCGAATCTGACAGAGCCCCACCCAACGCTCGATCAATATACCGAACAGCCTTCGCGTCTAGTGCGCCCGGACCACTGTCATCCGATGGAATCAGGTGGTCGGCTATAACTTCCAGTAACTGGCCTTCTTCTGTTGTCAGCTGTTCGTACGCTTCCTCAGACTCCGCCGAATTCCCGGATTGCTGCGCGGTCTTGGCATACGACGTCACAGCACCCAAGGTCGACGCACCAACCGCCGCACTAACCCCGGCGCCGCGTAACAACTCTCGACGCGTCATTCCAACTGTTTGGTCTTTGCGTTTCGTGCGATCACCGGCCATGACTTATCTCACCCTTCTTTTCACCACATGCGTTACTCCGGCGAACCAAATCGTTCATACACTGGCACCAATTCCCCTCGACCGATGATATGACCTTCCATCGCTCCAAGAAGGTCCTTCCGTGTCAAACGAGGTCCAAGGTCAAGCTCCTCATCGAGGGCGTACACCGTAAAGTGGTACAAATGGGGCGTGCCAAGCGGTGGTGCCGGGCCTCGGTAATAGGGTCTCCGCCATCCGTTATGACCCTGAATCGCTCCTACAATGTCATCAGGCATCACTTGCCCGGGTTGAATCGGCAACCCTTCCGGCAGTCCGGGCGCTGTTGCCGGAATACCGTAGATAATCCAGTGCACCCACGGAGGAGGATTCCCAGCACCGAAATCCGCGCAAATCACTGCGATCTCTCGAGTCCCTTCCGGGAGATTCGCCCACGTTAATGGGGGAGAGAGATTTCTGCCATCCGGGGTGTACTCGCGAGACATCGTCTCACCACTAGCCATGGTCGGACTCTCAACAACAATCGAATGCATCGCCGACTGCGCCCCGAGATGACTGCTCAGCAGCACTGTCGCCAGCAGCACTGCCAGGATCGCAAACTGCAGAGGATGCTCGCAGCGCATCACAGACATCGATTCACCAAAAAAAGTTTCGTCAATTGCATTCAGACTACCGCATTATAAATACTTACGTTTGAGTATTATCGTTTCGATATGGCGTTGGAAAAAACTGGGCGGCGACACTGCCCATTTGCCGCAACGTTGCTACCAGGTCTCGCTCAGTCAGAACCGACTTGGCTGACCGATAACAGGAGAACTTCATGATGGTGCGAAGTACAACAGCGGTCGCTCTCGGGATCGTATGTTTATCGAATACTGGTCAACTTTCAGCACAGGAACCTGTCGCAACCACCGACACGCCGACGTTCACGACGCGCGTGGTTACATCGGAACTCAACTTTCCCTGGGAAATTATCTGGGGGCCAGACGATCACCTCTGGGTGACCGAGCGCGTCGGCAAGCG
>CAUZRA010000161.1:0-4523 GCA_963582035.1 Vicinamibacteria bacterium
AGACGTGGGACGATTGGGTGCAAGAACGAGGTCTTTATTTTTTGGGTGATCGGGATGAGCGCTATATCGACCTTGTTGAACTCGAAGATTCTTTTGAATTTAATCTTGGTATCAAACGAGGCGCACTCGTTGAGGCGCGAATTGGTGATGGACGTTGGCTTTATGTTGGTCTCGGTTTGTGGCGCCAGTTGCCAGCTGGAACTACCGGCGCGTATGCACTGTTGGCGAACTTGCTGAGTTTGGGGCAGGCTACAGAGCCTTAGTCCTCATCGGTTGGACGACCAAGGAAATATACTTCGCCTGTCGGGTTCATCATCTCGCCCTCCGGTTCAAGCGTAATAGCAACTGGAACCGGTGCAAGCACTCCATCAGGGGCTTCGACATCTGTTGTTGTTCGTCCGGCGGGATCGATTGTCAATGGTCCTCCACTGACTGGGTTTGCCACCGGCACGAACCAGAGGTGGTACGCTCGCCCTGCAGGTGCAGGCGGCAATCCTGTGATGGTTAGAACGATACCGTGCTCAGCACTCCAAAACACTCGGGCCTGTGCGTTTGGTGCGGCTGGCTGAGCCGTCAGCGGCATCGGGATGAGATCATCGGCAGAAAACAGATCAGCCCGCTGGTCCGATTCACGAGCGAGGCGCAGCGCGGCCTCTGATTGCGTTTCTGCGAGCACGGCGCGCTCGTTTGCCGCGTCGAGGTTTTCTTCAAGTGAGCGAGCAAAGTTGACCTGTTGCGAAGCGTACCAACCGAACCCGCCGGCAGCGACTAAAAAAATAACAGCCGACATATTAAATAAGACACGACGGCTGTTTGTCTGTCTGGGTTTAGATTGGACCGTGTGCTGCTGGCTCTTGTTGATCTTATGGTGATCAGAATCTGCGCCTGAAGAAACACGAGTAATTGATTTAATTACTCGTTTCCGAAGTTGTACCGGTGGTTCGTGGTATGGCACCGCCCGGGTAAGCGCATGGGAAACCGGCAACAGCTTCATGACTTCATTCACACAGTTCTGGCATGTTTCGATATGTGTTTCAAAGTCCTTGCATTCGTCGGCATTGAGTGCACCAAGGGCGTACAGACCGGCCAAACTGCTGAACGGGTCATTGGTCGGGTTAGTCTCCATCACGTTTTGCCTCAAGTGTTGTGCGCAACGTGTGGAGTCCCATTTGCACCTTGTCTCTAATGACTTCCATCGGATGCTCCAGACGTTCTGCAATTTGTACCGGTGAAAGTCCTTCGAAGTAGGCAAGTTCAACAGAAATTCGTTCAAGTCGAGGTAGCCTGATGAGAGCGTTTCGCAATGTATCGGCGGCGTCAGTTGACGCGACGTCGAAGCGCTGTCGTTGTGCTGGATCAGGAAGCTGAACGGTTGCAGCATTTACGCTAATTCCATTACCGCTACGTGAACGTACCGCATCAACGGCGAGACGCCGGGTGATTCTGAGTAGCCAGCTATTTACTGAATCTCGTTCTGGATCAAACCGGTTTGCTTCGCGTTGGGCGCGCTGAAACGTTTGTTCCACAACGGTTTCGGCTTCACGCTGATCATTAACGATATGCAAAGCGAGGGAGAATAGACTGACTGCATGCGTATCGTAGAGACGGCTGATAGTGTTTGAGTCAGCAGCCGCTAGTTGTTCGGATAGGGTTTCGGCCATTGGAGCCGGTTGATTTTGAGCATGAGACGATTTTTTGACCATAAGTGAGAATGCCAGATTTTACTCTGATAGATGGCTCAGTTGTCTAGTAATGAGCTCGCTCGACTAGCCACGAACTTGACACTGGTCTAGGCTAGTGGGGGCGGAACTGGTAGTTACCGAATCAGGTGGAGTGGGCTATGCAAAATTGCGACCAAATTTTGAATCGTCGGACATTTCTGACCGCGGGTTCGGCAACGTTGCTGGCATCTACGGTGTCCCGTCTTTCCGGGTCAGAAAGCGCTGCGTTTCAGGAATTACCTGAGCGCCTGCGTGGCGTGCGGGCGATGACCTTTGACGTTTTTGGTACGGTTGTCGACTGGAGGACCAGTATTACCAAAGAAGGTGAGGCGGTCGGGCGTAGGCATGGGATTCAGGCTGATTGGTCCGCTTTTGCGGATGATTGGCGTGGCGGATACGGACCGGCTATGCAGCGTGTACGGAGTGGTGAACTTGGGTGGACAAAAATTGATGACCTCCACCGGATGATTCTTGACGATTTGGTTCCTCAATATGGGTTGACTGCGCTGAGTGATAATGAGCTTGATGACCTGAACCGTGCCTGGCATCGACTGACGCCATGGCCTGATACGGTCGAAGGATTAATGCGGTTGCGTAAAGGGTATGTCTTAGCATCGCTATCGAATGGAAATGTGGCGTTGCTCGTCAATATGGCGAAGAATGCTGGACTTCCGTGGGATGCGGTACTGTCTGCCGAGTTAGCTAATCAGTACAAACCTGATCGCGAGGTGTACCTCAAGGCGGCGGATTTACTCGGTCTCAAGCCGGAAGAAGTCATGATGGTGGCCGCGCATAAAGGTGACCTACGTGCGTCAGCAAACGTGGGGTTTCGGACTGCCTATGTTCCCCGACCCACAGAATTCGGCCCGCATGTTGAACGAGACCTAACTCCAGACCCAGACTTTGATCTCGTTGCAACGAACTTTAATAACATGGCGGTACAACTCGGGCTCTGACGCATGCTCTGCTACATCTTGGTAGCGGCCGTGCGAAGCCTGACGTAATCAGCGACCCAAATGCCGTCCGCCGTTCGTAGGTCGGGTTCCAGTAGATCTCTGACTTCCTCGAGTAGTTGTGGTCGTTCGGATTTACTTACCGTTGCTAAGAACGGTTTGGCGAAGATCTCCAGCCATGATGTGACATCTGACGGCAATGGTGTGGGGCGAGGAAATACACTAAGCATGTCAACATGAAAACTGTGCGCTTCAAGTCTGGCGTGATATTCATCACCCGTTGGGAAATACCAAGGGTTCACACGACTTGCGTCGATCCCGCGATGGCTTAGAGCGGTGCTAAGTGCGTTCCGGATCGCCGAGACACATCCTGCGCCTCCGAATTCTGCTACCAGGCGTCCACCCGGTACGAGGGCGTTTCGGATTTGCACTAATACTTCGTCGGCATCTGTGATCCAATGTAAAACAGCGTTTGAAAAAATTGCATCGAATTCACCTTCAAATCCTAAGTCGGTTGCGTCGAGGATGCGCGCGTCAATACCGCGTTCGAGTGCCGCCCATACTTGTTCGGGGCTGCTGTCGATTGCGACTACGTCGCATCCGGCGGCAATAAGCTTTTCTGTAAGCGCACCGTCGCCGCAACCGAGGTCGAGCACGCGCTCGCCGCGTTTTGGGTTAAGCAGATCAATTACAGGCTGACCGAGTTCTGAAACAAATCGCGCGTGGCGTGCGTATTCGTCAGGGTCCCATGTTTGCGTCATGTTGTTATTGTTCTCAATGATTGTGGATTCCAAAATTCAACTAGAAATTTAGCGCGCCTGTGGGGGTTCGATGTCGAGCCGACCAGTATAAATGGCCATTCCAACAACGGCATCGATACCTTCTTCATTGAGACGGTCAATTTCAGTTTGCGTGGTAATGCCGCCAGCTGCGGTAACTCGGCGCGATGTCGCCTGCTTTACCGCCATGATTGCGTCGAGGTCAGTGCCTTCCATCAAGCCTTCTTTATCGACATGCGTATATAAAAATTCTCCACAGAATGGTTCCAGTGCCTGCACCGCATCAACGGCCGTCAGAGACGTTGCCTCGGTCCAGCCCTTGATCACAACTCGACCGCCTTTACTATCGACTGCTGCGATGATCCGACGATTTCCAATCGTGCTCGCCAATGTGTTGGCAAAGTCGATGTTTGGCTTACCTTCCAGAAAGAGTGAAGACCCAATTATTACCGCTTCTGCTCCGTATTCGAGTACCTCGCACGCTCGGTCGATCGTGCGGATTCCGCCTCCGACGCGGCAGGGAAGTGCCGATGCAACTCGACGAAGTAATTTGTCGTTTGTGCCAGTTCCCATCGCAGCATCTAAGTCGATGAGTTGTACACGTGGAAAACCTTTAAAACGACTAATCCATAAGTCAAGGTCATCCGTTGCGATAGCTGGTCGTTCACCCTGTATGAGCTGAACGACTTGACCGCCTTTAAGATCAATCGATGGTATTAGCATGAGAGACGAACTGGTATGCCGTTCTGACGCAAGTGATTCTTTAGGTCACTTACGGCATGTTCGTTGTAATGAAAAATTGAGGCGGCGAGTGCCGCATGCGCCTGGCCTTTCGTAAACACATCAACAAAATGCTCAAATGTCCCCGCACCACCTGATGCAATCACGGGAATGGACACAGCGTTAGATACTGCCGCTGTTAGTTCGCAGTCGAAGCCACTTTTCGTGCCGTCTCGATCGATCGACGTTAAAAGAATTTCACCGGCGCCCCGGTCGGCAGCTTCTCGCGCCCAGTCTACGGCGTCTCGACGAGTGGCTTGTTGGCCGCTACGCACATAGATTTGGAATAT
>CAUZRA010000162.1:0-4480 GCA_963582035.1 Vicinamibacteria bacterium
GTGTAGGGGAATGTATCTTCGGCTGGTACCATTGGAGCCAAACTTCTCTCCGCGAGATTGCCGTGACCGATTTCTCGCCGGCCAGGTCCTCTCAACCATTTCACTTCACCAACGGAGAACGGTGGGAAGTTGTAGTGCAACATAAAACGCTTGTAACTTTCGCCGTCGACACTTTCAATCTTCTGTTGATCGTCCGCGGTTCCCAGCGTAGCCGTCACTAATGCTTGGGTTTCTCCGCGCGTAAATACTGCAGAGCCATGTACACGGGGAAGTACACTCACTTCAGACCATATGTCCCGGACTTCATCGAAACGTCTACCGTCGAGTCGTTGTCCGCGTTCTAGGGCCTCGTCCCGAAGGACTTGTTCCTTGAGTTCCTTGAATACGTGACCAACGGCCGATTTTCTTTCCGAGTCATCCTCCGGAATGGATTCGATGAGGCTGTCATAAACATGACCGACTTGTGCGTAATTCTCGATCTTGTCTTTGATGCGCATGGCCTCTGTTAGAGGGCCTAATACTTGTGACTCGACTTCACTTTTAACAGCAGGGTCGATGGATTTCGTAATGACTTCAGTTTTCGGTTTGCCGATAGCCGAAGCCATTTTTTCGATTTCTAAAACGATCTCTCGTATTGCTGCATGACCCTCTTCGAGGGCTTTTAGCATCATGTCTTCAGCTATTTCCTTAGCACCTGCTTCTACCATCATGACGGCATCACGACTACCTGCGATAATGAGATCGAGGTCGCTCCGTTTTCGTTCCGAGAATGTCGGATTGATCACGAATTCATTTTCGACGAGACCAACACGAACAGCGGCTATCGGAGTCGAAAATGGTATAGATGAAATTGAAAGCGCTGCGGAGGCTCCAGTAAGTGCAAGAACATCAGAGTCGTTCTCAGGATCAGCAGACAAGAGAAATGCAATGACTTGTGTTTCACGTCCCCACCCCTCTGGGAATAATGGCCGCAGCGGTCGGTCGATGAGGCGACTCGTCAGGACTTCTTTTTCAGTAGGCTTGGCCTCGCGCTTGAAGAATCCACCAGGAATGCGGCCTGAGGCGTAGGCATACTCTCTGTAATCAACCGTTAGCGGAAGGAAGTCGATGCCTTCACGCGCATTCGGTGCTGCGCATGCGGTTACGATGACAACGGTGTCACCGTACCTGACAGTTACAGCTCCGTCAGCCTGTTTGGCCAATTTGCCTGTTTCAATTATCAATGGGGAGCGACCGACATTCACTTGCGCGGTGTGCATAGGGTTTGACTCCAGTCTTTCGATTGTTGCGAAGTGACGGAGAATTGGAGGGCGGTCTTTGTGAGACCGGTCATTTGTCTCGCGTCTATTTGCGGATGCCGAGTCGTTTAATAAGTCCTGTGTATCGCTCGGAATCTTTACTTTTTACGTAGTCGAGAAGGCGTCGCCGTCGCCCGACCAGTTTAAGAAGGCCACGACGTGAGTGATGATCTTTGACGTGTGTTTTGAAATGATCAGTTAGATAACTGATCCGCTCACTCAGTATCGAAATTTGGACTTCAGGCGAACCTGTGTCGCGGCTGTGTGTTTGATACGAGCCGATAAGTTCTGACTTTCGCTCCTTGGCAAGCGCCACTTGTAACTACCTCTCTCTATTTCCTTTACAGTCGGTTAGCGTAACAGCCGATCCTACACTAGAACAATCATGGGATGCAAAATCAGTGCTTCATCTGCTTTCGCGATTGCCAATAGAGCACCTTGGTCATTACAGAGTCTGACGAGCCCTGTCCTCCATTCTCGATCCGCGGACAGGATATCTGCACGAGACAGATCATTGCCGTGAGACGTTCGTTTCTTACCATTCGTCGTTACAACGAGTTGGGGCAAATCGGGAAGAAGTTCTGAAATCGGTAGTAGATGCCTTTCAAGATCAGGCGCTATATTTTCTAGCCGACCAAGGTCAGTAGATTGCTGAAGTCTAAAAGTACCGCTTTGCTCTCGACGAAGTGTTTCCAGGCACGCGCCACAGCCGAGAGAGATGCCGAGATCGTGAGCTAGTGACCGCATATAAAATCCAGGCTCGCAATTGACTCGGCAACGTATGTGTGACCCGGTGATATCTAGGATGTTGAGTTCATGCACTGTTACTTCAACAGCTTCAGGCTTCACCGGTTTGTGGTGTCTAGCTAGTCGATAGGCGCGGACCCCTTTGATTTTTTTTGCCGAAAACGGTGGTGGGGTTTGCATGAAAGTTCCGCTGAAGCGTGCTGCAATTTCCCTGATCTCTTTTTCGCTTGGTGGTCTAACCGGTCCAGAGCCAGACTGATTTTGTGAATCGGTCACAACAGTACCGGTGATATCGTATGTGTCGGTCGAGAGACCGAGTCGAATCAATCCTTCATAAACCTTCGGTCCTACTGCAAGTAGTGAAGCGAGTCTAGTGGCTTGCCCAATGACTAAAGGAAGTACGCCGGTCGCTATCGGATCGAGTGTCCCTATATGTCCGACTCGTCGAACGCCGGAGATGCGGCGTACACGAGCGACAACGTCATGTGAGGTTATATTTTGAGGCTTATCGACAACGAGTACACCATCCATCATCAGACCTTAGATTCAAGGTTTAAAGGATTTGGTGGATTGAGTACGCGGTAAATTTGTTTTAAGAGTTTCGATTCCAATTCTGATTGTGGCATTGCGGTTGAAAAACCTGCTGCATTACGGTGTCCACCACCTCCATAGAAAACGGCGACTTGTCTGACGTCGATGTTCGCTTTGGAACGCAGACTTACACGTGTACTCAGAGTCTCGGTTCGGATCATGATGACTGCCTGAACACTTTTCGCAGAGAGTGGCAGATTGATCAAGCCCTCCATGTCGTCTGGGGGGCAGTCTGTTTTTTGTATTAGAGCATCGTCGACTCTTAGGATAACGACACGGCCGTCGCACTCGAGTTGCATTCGATCTAAGAGGGTACCTATTAACTTAATCTTACCGATTGAACTGTTTTGATAGACAGCTGCTGCAACGTCGGTGACAATCACTCCCGCAGCGGCCACGTGGCGACAGATATCAAAGGTTCGAGGTGTGATGTTGGCATGTCGAAAAGAACCTGTGTCAGTTAGGATGCCAACGTACAGGCCGATTGCAATTTCTGGTGTTAATGGGACATTGAGTTCTTTAACGAGATCGTACACTTGTTCGGCGCATGCGGCTGCAGTGTCATCATGCCAGTTATAGTCGCCGTACATCGCGTTTCCGGCGTGGTGATCGATATTGATGATCACACCGCGGTCAAGTCCATCGACTTCTGTACGTGACAGTGCGCCACATTCCATGATCACCGCTGCGTCGTAGTCGTGCTTGACGATGTCGGCAATCTCGATTGTGGAAACACCTGGTAAAGTCTGGAGATAAGGTGGAGGGGGATCGTGATTAATGATGCGAACTGTCTTACCAAGAGTTCTTAGAGTGTGTCCCAGAGCAAGCTGCGATCCGATTGAATCTCCATCGGGTCTTGCATGTGACGATAAAATCACTCGCGAATATTTTGTTAGAGCCTTTGCGACTGCGGTGAAAGAATTAGGGTTCATATTCTTCTATTGCGGCGTCGTCATTCAATTTTCCGAGGGTTTCTTGATCTCGGTTCGGTTGTTGGTTCTCGATTTCAGTAAAGATTTTTGCGAGTCGGTCCTGCTGTTCTAATGTTTCATCGTACATAAATCTGAGTTCTGGAACGTGTCTGAGTTGTAGGCGTTGTCCGATTGCTCGCCTTAGATAAGTTTTCGCTCTTCGAAGCCCCCGTGCAGTATCACGACGGTTACTTCCATCAAGAACCGTGTAATAAATACGGGCAAGCTGTAAATCGGCGTTCATTGATACGTGGGTGATCGTGACGCCAGACACAGCAGGATCGCGTACTGTCCTCGTTAGTAATGTGGCGAGCTCCATTCGTACGCGCTCCGCAACGCGTTCCACTCTAGTGCCGTGCGCCATAGTGCTTAATCGTAATGCTAGGTGAGCCACTCGAGCTCACTGGAAATAATTAAGTCGGGATCATGTCGTTCAATCTCAGTTTCGACAGAGGTTAGTGCTTTATCGACGCCATCACGATGGGTCGAGACTGCCAAGATACTGAGTTGGGCTTGTTTGTGAAAATCATTGTAGTCCGTCTCGGCAAGTGCCACATTGAGCTTCTGAAGACGGGTTTTTATACTCATTAGTACTCGCCTTTTGTCCTTAAGTGAGCGAGAACTCGGAATGTGCAACACGATGGTCAGAAGTCCGACAGCAGGCACCGGTTCGTAAAAGTCAATGAACTAGACTGTCGCGGCTATTTTTTCAACCGTGAATGACTCGACGACATCTCCGATCTTGATATCAGAATAACGTTCAAAAGCGAGCCCACATTCAAGTCCATTTTTAACTTCATTGACGTCATCTTTAAATCGGCGAAGAGAACCAATGCGACCCTCATGTATCACCACGCCGTCACGCACGAGGCG
>CAUZRA010000163.1:0-4468 GCA_963582035.1 Vicinamibacteria bacterium
TGACGGTGGAACGGGACGGTCGGATTAGTGCGACGACAGGAGCTTCTCCGCATGGCCAGGGGAATGAAACGACCTTTGCACAGATGCTTGCTGACCAGTTCGGCGTGCCGCTTGATCACATCACGATTCACCATGGTGATACCAATGTCGTGAAGCAAGGCATCGGAACGTTCGGTAGTCGGTCTCAGGCTGTTGGTGGGACAGCACTCCATCTTGCGGGCGGAAAAGTGAAAAAGAAAATGGCGAAATTTGCCGCCGCTCTTATGGAAGCAAACGAAGAGGACCTGATCTTTGAAAACGGCAAAATTTTCGTCAAAGGGGCGCCGTCCGCCGAAACTAAAGAATTTTCAGAGGTTGCTGCCTATGCATATGTTCCGGTCCCACTTCCTGAAGGTCTAGAGCCAGGACTTAGCGAAGGAGCTTTTTTTGAGCCGAGTAATAACACCTACCCATTTGGCTGTCACATCTCGATGTTGGAGGTTGATCGCGATACAGGTGAGCCGACTTTGCTGAAGTTTGTTGCCGTGGATGATGCTGGCAATCTCATTAACCCTCTTATTGTTGAAGGGCAGATTCATGGCGGGTTGGCTCAGGGTATTGGGCAGGCCATGATTGAAGAGGTGGTTTACAACAAGGAGGATGGTCAACCGCTGACAGGGTCGTTTATGGATTACGCACTCCCGCGTGCAACGGACTTCCCTCGTTTTGAACTAGACAATACCGTGACGCCGACTCCAGTCAATCCGCTTGGGGCGAAGGGTGTTGGTGAGGCCGGCACAATTGGTTCGACTCCATGCATTGTGTCTGCTGCGGTCGATGCGTTAAGCGGATGTGGCGTAACACATATTGACATGATGCTACGGCCTGAAAAGCTGTGGCGTATTATTCACGGTTCTGGAGGCCAGTCGTGATCCCCAGTGCATTTCAATACGAACGGGCAACTTCACTCGAAGACGCGTTGTCCAAACTCAAGGCCTCGGCTGGTGCGGGCAAGTTAATCGCAGGTGGGCACAGCCTCGTGCCTCTAATGAAACTTCGACTTAGTGAACCAACCGTCCTGATTGATATCGCACGTATTCCAGGCCTTACTGAGATCAGCGATCTCGATGGGGTTATTGAGATTGGTGCACTTGCGACGCATCATGACGTTGCAACCTCGCCGTTGGTCTTGGATAAGTGTCCTGCTCTGGCAGAGGCGGCAGGACTGATCGGCGATCCTCAGGTGCGGAATCGAGGGACCCTTGGCGGAAGTCTTGCACACGCGGACCCGGCGGCGGATTATCCGGCAATGATGCTGGCTCTTGAGGCAGATATTCATCTTGCCGGTCAGGACGGTGACCGTTCTGTGCCGGCGGCCGATTTTTTCCAGGGGGTGCTAACGGTTGATCTCGCCCCTGATGAAGTGCTTATAAAGGTGACATTTACCCCGAAACGAATGGCAGCCTATGCCAAATTGCACCAGCGTGCATCGCGATTTGCGCTTGTGGGTGTGGCGGCAGTACTCGATATTACGGATGGGGTAGTAGGGTCTGCGCGTATTGCGCTTACCGGCGCCGCGGCTGCCCCCGCGCGTCTCTCGCGCGTCGAACAGGCACTCACGGGACAGCCGGCATCCGCAGAGTCATTTGCGGCAGTCGCGGCCAGCGCGGCTGATGGCGTTGAGGATATTAATGATGACCTGCACGGTAGTGAAGAATACCGCCGCGCCATGATCCAGGTGTTTACGGAAAGAGCCTTAGTCTCGGCAGCCGCTCGACAGTCAGAGTGACATTCCAGAGTGCAGTCAGGTTGCACGCTTAATCAGAATCTTTGAGCCATTCGGTATTTGCTCTAAAGTATTGGGTCAAAGTGGATTACATCTGTTTAATCCTGCCTTGACAGCCCCTTAACTGGCATCTAATAATGCGGGTACTCTAGAAAATATAGGTACTGGGTCAATGTCTGAGGTTTATTTGTAGTGGTTTCTATGTTTGGACGAACGACGGTTGCCACTTTGGCTGTGCTTGTTTTCAGTCTGACTGTCGAAGTAGGCGTTATCGAAGCGACTGAGGAAGAGGATTATCGCGCTGTTCTCGATCGGTATTGTGTAGGGTGCCACAATGATCGTTTGCAAACGGCCGGGATCTCGCTCGACGACTTGGATGTGGGGCATGTTGCGACCGGTGCTGAGACGTGGGAGAAAGTCGTTCGAAAACTACGCGCGCGGGAAATGCCGCCTCCGCGTCGACCAAGACCTGACGAGGAAACCTACATTGATTTTGTTGAATGGATTGAAACGGAATTAGATCAAGCATCTTTCGCGAACCCAAATCCTGGAACAGAGACGATTCATCGGCTGAATCGTACGGAATATACAAATGCGGTCCGTGATCTACTGTCTTTAGAGATCGATGGTCGGGAGTTGTTGCCTGCTGATGATCAGAGCTACGGCTTTGACAACATCGCAGATGTCTTGTCGTTGTCGACATCACTGCTTGAACGGTACATGTTGGCAGCTGGGAAGATTGCACAACTTGCTATCGGTGACCCATCTATTCGCTTTACAACAGCAACTTATTCGACCTCTCCGGTTCTAATGCAACATGACCGAATGAGTGAACTACATCCATTCGGGACACGGGGTGGTTTTGCCACGAGACATTATTTTCCGGTTGATGGAGAGTATGAGGTTCGGATTAAGCTTGAACGGACACATGGGGATGCAATTAAGGGCCTTCAAAACCGCAACCAACTTGAAGTTCGACTTGACCGGGCACGTGTTGCCGCGTTTGAGATTGGGGCTGATGGACAACGTGAGGCGTGGAACGCAGTTTTTAATCTGACGCCGTATGAGCGTGATGCTGACAACGACCTACGAGTACGAATTCCGGTCAAGGCTGGTCTACGTGAGGTTGCTTTTTCATTCCTTCGAAACAGTGCGATTGCTGAGGGTGTACTCGAACCAGTGAGCGCGGCGGAGACGTATCACTATGCGGGTGACCGGGATGCGCCGATGGCTGTTTGGAATGTCGAAATTGAAGGACCGTTCAATGCTGTGGGATCAGAGGCTGGTCTGGGTGCCCCGAGTCGGGAACGTATCTTTACGTGTTTACCAGAGACCGAGACAGTTGAATTAGCGTGCGCGGAACAGATTCTCGGAACGATTGCCCGGCGTGCATTCCGTCGGCCGATTACGAATGAGGATGCTTCCGCGCTGATGACGTTTTACGACGTTGGACGTGCGAAAGGGAGCTTTGAATCAGGCATTGAGTTTGCACTGCGCGCTATTTTGGTTGACCCGGAATTTCTATTTCGCGTTGAATTGGATCCCCTGACGGCGACACCGGGTAAGCCGTATCAGATCTCTGATCTTGAACTCGCATCTCGTTTATCATTTTTCCTCTGGAGCAGCATTCCGGATGACGAATTACTAGGCCTGGCAGAGCGGAAAGAGTTGAGAGAGGACGGTGTGCTCGCTGAGCAAGTGGACCGCATGCTGGCTGACCCAAAGTCGGCCGCACTCGTGGATAATTTTGCGGGCCAATGGTTATTTTTGCGCAACATGCGGAGCGTAAAGCCTGACCCCATTGCGTTTCCGGAATTCGATGGCAACCTTCGAGAGGCGTTCCAGCGGGAGACGCAGCTGTGGTTTGATAGTCAGATTCGTGAGGACCGCAGTGTCCTTGAGGTCTTAACGTCCGATTACACCTACGTCAACGAACGATTGGCTGAACACTACGGGATTCCCGATGTTCTTGGAAATCACTTCCGGCGTGTGACACTTTTCGACGAGACACGGCGGGGTATTCTGGGCCATGGAAGTGTGTTGACCGCGACTTCCTACGCAAATCGTACGTCGCCGGTAAAGCGTGGCGTATGGGTGTTGGAGAATTTACTTGGAGCACCGCCACCGCCACCGCCGGCAGATGTCCCGGGACTTGAGGATTCAGAGTCGGTGGCTGATCCTTCTGATCCTGCAAGTCGACCGCGTTCGGTACGTGAGCGCATGGAACGCCATCGAACAGATCCTGTATGCGCGAGTTGCCATGTCAGAATGGACCCACTTGGATTTGCGCTAGAGTCGTTTGACGCGGTCGGCGGGTACAGAGAATTGCCGGTTGAGCAAACGTCGGGAACGCTGCCAAGCGGATTAGAGTTGACCGGCCCAGTAAGTGTGCGTGACATGCTGCTAGCTAACCGCGAAGACTTTGTTGTAACGGTGACTGAAAAACTTATGACCTATGCGCTCGGTCGCGGTGTCGAGTACTACGACCGCCCATCGATCCGGCGTGTTGTGCGTTCGGCCGAGACGGATGACTATCGGTGGTCGTCACTGATTCTTGGTATTGTTGAGAGTTCACCGTTTCAGATGAGAAAGGCTCGAGAGCGATGATCATCACGAAGACCCACTTACCGAGACGAACATTTCTTCGCGGTGTCGGTGCGACACTCGCACTCCCTCTTCTCGATGGGATGGTGCCAGCGTTTT
>CAUZRA010000164.1:0-4446 GCA_963582035.1 Vicinamibacteria bacterium
CCTTTCAGGATTTTTGGCTGTGAATCAAGTTGAGGTCGTGTGTTCGCTTCCACATTACCGTGAACTCAACACGGACAGACAACGTGGTGATGGTGTGTTTGCGAAGTCGATCAAAGGATTACAGCAGTTAAATGAGTTGGGTTATGGCGATGCCGGGTCTGGTCTACGTCTGGTGTTGGTTGCCAATCCTGTTGGGGCGTTTCTTCCCGCAGGACAGAAGTCATTAGAGGAAGAATGGAAACATGAACTGGGTCGGAGATATGGCATCCGGTTCGATGCGTTGTACACGATTACGAACATGCCGATCAGCCGGTTTCTCGACTGGTTGATCGAGTCAACGAATCTCGACCAGTATATGGAGCGTCTTGTGAGGAGCTTTAACCCGAGTACCGTTGCTGGACTGATGTGCCGAAACATACTATCCATTGGTTGGGACGGCTCGATCTATGACTGCGACTTCAATCAGATGCTCGAGCTGCCCGTGACGACGTCGGCACGTCACATTCGTGACTTCGATCTTCACGCGCTTGAGTCACGTGAGATTGCAGTTGACCGGCACTGTTTTGGATGTACAGCTGGCGCCGGTTCCAGTTGTTCCGGTGCTACGACGATCTAATCAACTACGCGATTATGACCGTGCGGGGCAATTGCGCGTTGTGTTCAAGGAACGTCTGTTTTACTTCAAGCTCCTCAGCTGTTGGCTGCACGATACCGTTTGCATCGGTTGCACGTGATGTGACGGTGTGGTCTCCAGGCGTTGCACCGTTCCACGTGTAATTGAAGAATTTCCATCCGTATTTTTCTCGCGCTGTTTCTGGATCAAGCGTCGCCGACTGCCATGGCCCATCGTCGACTTTGATTTCAACGGAATTAATGGGTGTTCCGTCATGCATGATTACGCCAAAAATATTGTGCCCACTGTCAGTGCCTGTTACACGCGCAATAAACGATTTCAGGCGCATGGTTGAAATGGCTGTTTCTTTCCATTTCATTTCACCATTGACCATTTCACCTTTTAACGTGCGGTACCAGTTGGCTTGAAATTTACCTAAGTATTGGTCCTTTTGTACGTGGATTTCAGAGAGGAACTTCACGTTTGGAGCGCCATACCATCCGGGGACGAGCAGTCGTAGCGGACGGCCTTGATGTGTCGTTAGTGGTTCTCCACTCAGTTCGTAGGCAAGTAACGGTTCGTCGGACAATGCTTGGTCTCGCTGCAAACTTCGACCGTACTGTTGATCAACTGTGGAGATTCGTCCTCGGAAATCGACTTCTTCCTCACCGTGGTCGGCACCAAAAAAAACAAATTCTCTAGCGTCGTCCTGAATGCCAGCCCGTTCAAGGACGGTCTTTAGGGGGACGCCTAACCAACGACCATTACTGGACAAACCATTCAAAGGGCCTCGGTTCCCTGAGCATTCAAAGCCAAATACGAGTTCACGACTCGGCATCGCTCGAAGGTCCGCAAGAGACAGAGCCAGCGGTTCATTGACCAGGCCAGACACGCGAAGTCGATAGACTGCGGTGTCAATTTGCGGATGTCCATAATGCTGCGTCGTGAAAAATTGATTAACAGGGGTGAAGTAGTTATCGATATGGCGAACATCGATAATGCGTCGTTCGGCATCACGGATCAGATTGATCTCATCTGGAAGGTCCGTGAATTCCATGAGGCGTTCACCTTGCGCAAGCGCCGGTATGGCCCATTCTGGCAAACCGAGGACTCCCAGACCCGCCATGGCGAGGCTGCTCTTGATTACGTCACGACGGGTGGTCTTTGTTGCCATCTTCGGCCCCTTTCGCTGCTCGGCGGAAAACGCCAAGGATGAATCCTGAAGGTAATTCGTATCATAAGTCGAGATGCGTTGCATTGGCACCTTACTTTACGAGATTATTCTTTTGGGCGGCAGATTTTTTGTTCACGGAGACTACTCAAGTTTATATTGAAGCAATAAAGCAGGAGATGACGGATGCGAGGTCACCATTCATTACTGTTGTTTTTCCTAATAACTGGGATGTGGTCTGTTCCATCGGTGGCGGCGGCTCAGGCAGAATGGGTGGCTCCACGTACTTCTGAGGGGCGACCTGATTTGCAGGGTGTGTGGCTCAGTAATGCAGCGATTCCCATGGAACGACCTTCCTCGCTTGCTGGCAGGCCACGTTTGACCGATGAAGAAGTCGCGACGTTGCAGGAACGTACCGACAGGATTTTCAGAAATGGGCGTAGTGCATTTGCCACACCTGGAGGAGCGTTCCGTGCTGCCTTTGAAGATATTGAAACCTATGAAGCGTGGTCGACTAGCAGTTCCATAGGAATGGTTGATGTGGTCGTGACCAATCAGACTTCGTTAGTTATTGACCCTGCAGACGGTCGTATTCCAGCTCGAACGGCAGCTGCCAGGTCGCGGGAGCAAGTGGTAGCTGACGGATGGCAATTTAAGACTGGACCTGAGGATCTAAATAATTTTCACCGGTGTATCACGACAGGAGTACCACGACTTGGTGGAAACTTTGGGGCTGGGCCATATACCTATTATCAAATCTTCCAGACACCTGAGTATTTTGTGTTTTTCAACGAGGCCTTTCATGATGCTCGTATCGTGCCGTTGGACAGGCGTGCTCATTTGCCGGAGCGGGTTCGCCAGTGGAACGGGAATTCTCGGGGGTACTGGGATGCTCAGACGCTAGTGGTTGAAACTAGGAATTTTTCGGTGCAGAGCCACTATCGTGGGTCGGCAGACGGACTTGTTCTGACAGAGCGGTTCACAAGAAGTGGACCTGACACCTTGACGTACCAGTTGACGTTTTCTGACCCGACGACGTGGGTATCTCCGTGGTCAGCTGAGACGCCACTGTCACGTCGCGACGAATCGTTATACGAATTCGCCTGTCACGAAGGCAACGTGTCGATGATTGGTATGCTACGAACCGCGCGTCTTGAAGATAGTGCTACGCAGTCCGTTAAGCCTGAGTAGCTGATCAATCTCGACCAGATATAGCGTTTATTCTGGTTCGGTTGCGTCTCTACCATCTCTCGGTGCGCCGGTGCCAGACGAGCCAGCGAATAAGCGTGTGCCATCAGGAAAGGTCACATCGCGGCCGTTAGCGCGGAACGCATTGTCGATGGCCTGATATCCCTCAACCAAAACTTCGGTGCCGGGTATGACAGAATCTTTCTTCCATCCGCGGCGGACAAGGGCTCCAGGAGGCCCGGCTTCGATCATCCAACTTTGGACCGTACCATCTTCAGTCGTGACGTCGATGTGCATCCACGCGTGTGGATTGATCCACTCCATCTTGGTGATTTTCCCACGCAGTGCGACTGGTTTCGTCGCATCAAACTCGGCGGAGAACGCATGATGCGCCACGATTGGGGTTATGCCAACCAGCAGAAGAAGTGTCACGCCGGCCAAAGTAATCGGTAGTTTCTTACTCATTAGTATTGTCCTCGTTATCGTGAGCCTTCGGCCCGTTCTCTGTCGAGTGCACGCGCACCACTAAGGATATTGGTCATTCCATAGTTTCCTTCGTGACAGGCATATTCGACGACATCGTACTGTTCATTATCAAGATTGAACGTGAAGACGCCCGTCCAGGGTTGTGTCCAAACCTTCGGGTCATCAACTGTGAATTGGTATTCCAAACGATTATCAGCTGTACGCGTAAATCGTTCAGTCAACTTCATATCCGCACTTGACCCTCGGTAGTTTGTTCTACCGTTGAAATTATTTGTTTCAACGACAAGCGTATTGCCTTCCCAGTGCCCGTGTGGGTCTCCAAGGTAGGTCGTAAGTTTTGCATTAAGTGGGGCCCGTTCCTCTGTCGGGATAACTCGTGTTTCATGAATCATTTCTTTTTGGATCGCGACGAAACCAGGGCCTTGAACGATTTGCAGACCATTGTTGTAAATCGACGGCATCATCAGGCCCGGCAATCCTCGCGTAATGCACCTTACATACGGCGTCAGGTCTTCAGGACCGGCTGACCTATTCTCTGTGTACAAGCGGCGTGCGCGAGCAGCGACTTCCTCCATTCGCTGTCCTTCTGGTGTTCGCTCAGGCAAACGACCGGTTGGAGGGTCGATAATCATTGCAACTTGAGTGGACGGGGCATTTTTGTCATACCCCAACGTTGTGTCTCTCCACTCACGCTCGTAGCCCCAAATACTGCCGAGGGTGCCACCTTCACGGCGAGCAGCAGCTTCTTCGGCCGTTAAGTTTTCAACGTCTACCAGATCCAATGGTCGTTCAAGCGGAATGCCGTGAGCCGCATTGCCTGTCCACACGCCCTGAAGGTCTGGTTCTTCCCATGGCGTCTGCGCTGGATCGTACGGAGTTGAGTCTGCGGTGGTTTCCTCGACGAAGTTTGAGTCGACACCAGCAAAGCCGGATTCAACAACAGCCAGACGCACATTGTCAGGACCGTAGATGAATGCGCGGCGGGCAG
>CAUZRA010000165.1:0-4445 GCA_963582035.1 Vicinamibacteria bacterium
GTGAAGTCACGCGGATTTAATCAAGATGGCACAGTTGTAATCACGTTTAAGCGGACGTTTATGGTGTACAAGCGAGGGCACGTACCGGAATTTGCTAGTTCGCGACCAGAGGTAAAAGGTTGAAAACATTTATCGTGGTTGTCGTCACGATCTTTGCCGTTGGGTGTGGCGGAGATCCACCAACAATTATCGACGGGGATTTTGCGTTCCGTAACGTTAACGTCTTGCCAATGGATGATGCTGGTGAGCGTGTGCTTGAACGACAGATAGTCATGATTGAGAACGGCCGGGTGTCGTTAATCGGTGATGCTGATCAATTTTCAGTCGCTGAGGACGTCACGAGTGTTGATGCGGAAGACTACTTCTTAATGCCTGGCCTAACGGAGATGCACGGACATTTGCCAAACCCACGCATGAGTGATGAAGACGTCAGAAACCTTTTGTTTTTATATGTTGCGAATGGTGTGACGACAGTCCGCGGCATGCAAGGCGACCCCTCACAGTTCGCGTTGCGGAGTGCGATTGAACGAGGACGACTTCTTGGCCCGAAACTTTATCTTGCTAGTGTTTCCATGAATGGTACGTCGGTCACAACACCAGAAGAGGCGTCGCAGCGTGCGCGGGAATACAAGGTGGACGGGTACGATTTGATTAAGACGCATGAAGGTATGAGTCTCGATGTCTTTGATGCCCTAGCTGAGACCGCGTCGGAGGTACAAATCCCGTTCGGTGGACATGTTTCCGACTACGTCGGTCTACGACACGCGCTTGCGTCTGGGCAGGTGTCTATCGACCATCTTGATAATTATGTCGAAGCGCTGGCTCCGTCAGACGATCGAGTAGACGAAGATCGTGGTTTGAGAGGGGTTGGAGCATTACTCGAGAGCGTGGACGAAAGCCGTATTCCCGAGTTAGTTCGAGCCACTGTTGAAGCGGGTGCATGGGTTGTGCCGACAATGGTGTTGTGGGAAACCGCCTTTTTTAATGAGCGTGGATCAGCCGATGTGCTCTCGGATCGTCCGGAGGTTCGTTACATGCCACCGGAGATGGTGGACCGATGGCGGGAAGCCGTGGACAGCCGTCTTGAGTCGACTGAGATTGGGATAAACCGGCGTATCGCTTTACTTCGGCGCAACATTTTGACTGCGTTGCATGAGGGCGGGGCGAACATTGCGCTCGGAACGGACTCGCCGCAAATATTCAGCGTGCCTGGTTTTGCGATGTACCATGAGATGGCGCTTTATACAGAAGTTGGGATGACGCCATATGAAGTGCTTGAGATCGGCACGCGTCGACCTGCTGAATATTTCGATGCGACCGATGAGTTTGGCACGGTGGCTGTTGGTCGTCGGGCTGACCTGCTTCTTCTGAGTGCAAATCCTGCTGATGACATCAGCCATATTCGGAACCGCGTCGGTGTCATGGTCAATGGCCGATGGATACCGTCGGATGAGATTGAGCGGAGACTTCGAAATATCGCACTTTTTTATGGGAACGAACCATGAGACTGCCAACGCCGGCTGCCGCTCGACTTGGGGCGTTCGTTAGTTCAGAGGTTATTCCAGACGTAGCTCGTGAGGTTGCATGTGCTGCGGTGCAAGACACTGTCGGCGTTATGTTGGCTGGCGCTGTCGAACCGGCGGCAGGAATTGTCCAACGCGTATTAGAGGCGGAAGGTGGAACTGGACAAAGTCATATTCTTGGTTCTAGCCAATCGTGTGGACCATCGTCCGCAGCGTTGGCGAATGGTACGGCGGCGCATGCGCTTGATTTTGACGATATGTGCTGGGTAACCCTTGCGCATCCGAGCGCACCGCTTGTTGCGGCCGGGCTTGCTGTTGGTGAGACTGTTAAAGCATCCGGTCAAACATTACTTGATGCGTATGTGGTTGGATTTGAAGTTGAAGCTGTTCTTGGCGCTGTGATGAATCCATCGCACTACGAACACGGATGGCACTCTACTTCGACGATTGGCACGATCGGTGCAGCAGCCAGTGCAGCACGGGTGCTTGGACTCGACGCAGAAGGCACAACGCGCGCTTTGTCGATTGCTGCATCAGAGGCGTCCGGCCTAAAAGAGAATTTTGGGACGATGGTCAAACCTTTACAAGGTGGACTTGCGGCTCGGAATGGTGTGTTAGCTGCGTTACTTGCCCAGGAAGGGTTTTCGGCGTCTGCACGCGCCATCGACGGGTCGCAAGGGTTTCTTGTTGCGATGCAGAGCGAGAAAACTGACATGTCTTCTGCACTCGTGGGATTGGGACAACGCTGGGAAATTCTCGAGGGAGGTATCACTGTTAAGTTATATCCATCATGTGCTGCGACACACCCCACGATCGATACGTTGCTTGATTTACGTGCTGAGCTTGACCTTGTGCCGGATGCTATCGAATCCATCGAGGTGTTTGTTGATCCAGTTACACCCACCGTCTTAATTTACGATCGACCCCAAACCGGCCTTCAGGGAAAATTCAGCCTGCACTATTGTGCGGCGGCGGCAGTCGCGTTTGGCGACATTGGCATTGAAACTTTTGAACTGGCGGCGATGCAGACGCCATCCGTCGTGAACTTGGTATCGCGGGTAGTTATGTGTGCCGACGAGAATGTGGGGCGTAATGTCGCACCGTTGACCCAAGCGCGCATTGTTGTTTGTCTTCGTGACGGCCGAACGATTGAAAGGTTTGTTGATGGTGCCCGTGGATATCCGAAAAAGCCTGCGACTACTGGAGAACTAAATCAGAAGTTTCGTCGTTGTGGGGAACGGGCAATTCAGGCGGAATCTGTAAGTAAAGCCCTTCGCTATATTCAGAATCTGTCCGATGAGGGGTATTCGGTTGGGCAACTTGTAACTATGTTGACGACGTCCGAAACTTGCGAAGAAAAAGGATCCTCGTGACGCTCTCATTTCGGTCACGGCGCAGTCTCTTGTTTGTACCGGCTGTGCGTCCAGACCGTTATCCAAAAGCACTGGCGACTGGCGCGGATGCGGTCTGTATTGATCTTGAAGACGGGGTGTCTTTTGCCGATAAAGATCAGGCGCGCACGGCAGCGCTGGATCTTTTTCGGTCACGTGTTACCACTCGTGCGGAGGTTAGCCTTCGAATCAATGATCCGAAGACCGACCTCGGACAACGTGATCTCGAGGCTCTGTGCCAAGCGGATGTTCGTCCCGATGCATTGATGTTGCCAAAGTGTGATAGTCCAGAGGAAGTTCGTGACGTGTCGAATGCGCTATCTGGTATTTCACCCGTCGTGCCTCTGATAGTGATGGCCGAAACAGCTCGTGGTGTTGCTGCGGCAGAAGCCATAGCAACAGCAAGTCCGAATGTAGCAGCAATTTTTTTCGGCGCGATCGATTACGCCGCTGAGATTGGTTGTGCCGTGGAATGGGACGCGGTGTTGTTTGCCCGGTCGCGTGTCGTTCTGGCTGCGGCTATTGCGAATGTAAGTCCGATTGACTCACCATTCATGGATGTTCCGGATCTTGCAGTCTTGGCAGACGAGTGTTCGCGTACCCAGGCGCTCGGATTTGTTGGGAAAGCAGCGATTCATCCGACCCAGGTATCGACAATTCAACAGGCGTTCACGCCAGCGGCTGTTGATGTGGCGTGGGCGAAACGGATCGTCGAGGCGTACGAAACTAATAACGGTGGTGTCTTACTGGTTGACGGTAAGCTCATTGAGCGTCCGGTTATTGCATCTGCGAAGAGAACTCTTGCAATAGCGTCGACCGTTGAAGATGTCTAACGGGCTAGCTTGCACGTGCGGTCGAAACCTCACTGGCCACGTCTTCCGGTAACCCACGAGAGGATGCAGATGTTGAAGGCGGGGATTGTTGTAAAGCGTTTATTCGATGTTTCCGCATGGTCTCAGAACGATCATGGGCGAGCATGTTCTGAATCAGAGGGAGGTAGAACACGCCGTCGCCCTCTATAGTGACGAAGTTGTCGTCAATGCTGGTCCATTCGAGTTCATGAAGGGTCGTCCATATCTGGTCATGTTCGTCGACAACGTCGCACCCGAACAATGAGGCGTATCGTCGACGGTCGACCGATAATCCCTGTAACTCCTGAAAGAGTAAATGCAGTCTCAGGTCAATCGCTGAGTACTCATATCCCCTAAGGATCGGGAAACGGTTGGCATCGATATCTCTGAAATACTGATCGACATGTACATGATTCATGTACGCTGCCCCCGGTGAATCTGGAGTGCCGAAAAAGAATGATATGCCTGCGAAGCCCCAGCCCCACGCGTCATACCCAATGGGTTGTCCGTCGTCATCCTGAAACGGTTTTCGAAACAGTTGTTCGTAGAGGTAGGTGCTGGGTAGAGGACCGGTACGTTCAAAGTCGTACGGCGTAACCTGTCGGAAACCTTCAGACTCAAGAAAAGTTTTACCTACCTGATACATTTCAAGATTTTGATCTGTCGAGGGAAGGGTATCC
>CAUZRA010000166.1:0-4441 GCA_963582035.1 Vicinamibacteria bacterium
CGGTATCTCTAATTAGTCGCGTCGATCCGTCGACGCACTGAGTCCTAACCCAAAGAGCGCTCTAAACGAAGCCCTGAAAAGAGGTGATTACACAACACAGCGCGCAGGTATGTTTGCCTCGAGCTATCAAACCCACCCCAACCCATCAAATGAGCATCATCCAGCAAACTCAAAACACTCTCACATCAACTGGACTACATTATCGGGGAGGTCATAAAGCTGATCATTTTCTTGGGCTGATACTTTTGGAGTAGATTCTGATCAAATGCATTTCTGAGAAAGCGATCGATTTAATCCACGCTGTCTTTAGATTCTGGCCGGGATTCCGAGTAGAGTATTTTGTTGACGTCCACGTAGTGTATGATCTACCTGGCTAGCTTGGTGAGTCTCAATCGCAGGAATTCTGGGAAATCAGTAGCTGATAGGCTGCGTGAGCACAGGCCAAAGTAAGTTCCTCGGTTTGTTCGAGCTGATGATCGAGGTTAAATTGAGTGAACCGAACTTAACAAGTAACTGAGAGTTGCTTTTCACCAGAACAAAAAATGTGATCAGTTCGGTGATGTTAAACACGTAACTTAAGGGAGGAATTCCATGAAATTATTGGTGAACGCTTTTCGGTTGTTTCTGGTTGGATTCGTGCTACTCACCTTTGGTGTCACAACTTCTCAGGCTGCGAACAAGGTACTTAAAATCGGCCATATTGGCGTGATGAGTGGGCCGGCTGCGTCATGGGGTTTAATCAATAAATACTCCGCGCTGGCGGGTGCCGAAATCATTAACGAAGATGGTGGTTTTGAAATTGGCGGCGAGAAATATGATATCGAAATCGTTAGCCTGGACACCAAGCAGGACCCGCGAGTTGCTATCGCCGGCGCAGAGCGCCTGGTGTATCAGGAGGGCATTAAGTACATCATCGGGCCCAATGTCGATGATACGACTCGGGCAGTTCTGCCGGTGTTCGCAAAAGCCGGTGCCTTCAACATCTGCTATGGTTGGCACCGCGAATTGTTTACACCGCCGAGCAAGAATACGGCACTTGGGATGATCGCCGGCTATCAGTCAGCACCTGTTATATATAAGTACCTTAAGGAGCAAAGAGGTGTTAAGAGTCTAGCGTGCGTGCCTCGAAATGATGCCAGCGGTCTGAACAGCCGGGACAGCTGTGTCGCGGCAGCAGATCAATTAGGAATCAAGATCACGTCTTCCGACAGTACCTACGAACCCAATACCAGTGATTTCTTTCCGATCATGGGTCGAATAATCGGCCAGAACCCTGATCTGATCGTACTTTCCGGTGTGGCTCCTGCCGATGCCCCATTGCTGATTCGAGCCGCCCGTGAACTGGGTTACAAGGGGCTCATGAGTACGGAAACGGCCATGGATGCAAACATCATCACGGAGATCGCCGGTGAGATGGCCAATGGCTATATCTCAGTTGGTGGTGCCAGTGCGCCCGAGCTTAGGACTGACGAGATGAAGCGGTTTATCGAACGCTACAGCAAGGTTGCCGGCGAGTGGAACGATGAAGCCGGTACCAAGGTCTACGCCCTGGAGATGCTGCTGCAGACGCTTCGTGTGGCAGGTGCTGCGGCGATTGACGATATCGAGGTCTTCAAGGCCGCCATGCCAAAAGTAAACGCGGAGGACCCGTTCATCAAAGGCGGCAAGGCACGGCTCAAGTGGGTTGGTCAAGGCTATTTCGACCAGCTTCGCCAGGTTAGTACACCGATGGTGATAACTGAGTTCAAGGACACGGACTTTGTCACGCTGTTCATTGGCTACGTCGAATAGTCACTGAACAATCGACCGCGGGCCCGCTGTCAGGCGCAGTTGTCGTGGGCAGTGGGTCCCAAAGTCGAAATCAACGCGGACATTCAAAATGGAACAGGTTATCGTCAACAGCCTGATCCTGGGCATGAACTATGCCTTGATTGCGCTCGGCCTGACGCTGATTTTTGCGATCATGAACGTGCTGAACTTCGCTCACGGGCAGATGTATGTGCTGGGCGGTTTCATCACCTACTACGCGCTACAGGTTCTGAATCTTCCCTTCGTTGTTGGTCTGGTGGCCTCCGTTGTTGTGCTTGTTCTAGTGGGCCTACTATCTGAGCGGCTGTTGTTCCGACGGGCTATCCGCGTTTCTACCCGTGAAGAGAGCACCATGCTGCTCGCTGCTGGCCTGGCGCTGCTGCTGGAAAGTCTAATTCTTCTTTTTTTTGGCGAGAAGCAACGTGGAATGCCGCCGGTCATCTCTGGTGTTTATCAGGTTTTTGGTGTCTATATTCCAGCCGGGCGCGCCTTTGTATTTGCGATCGCCCTGGCCTCACTAATCGGTTTCGTCACGTTCATGCAGTTTACCCGCCCAGGAAGGGCTTTGCGGGCTATCGCTCAGGACAAGGAAGTGACAGCGCTTCAGGGCGTTAACATCAACCGTTATGGAGCGTTAGGCTTTGGCTTGGGTGCAGGGCTTACTGGTCTCGCCGGTTCCCTTCTGGCTACCATTTTTGCGGTCAATTCCGGTCTCGGTACCGCCGTTTCAATCAAGGCGTTTATCATGGTGATGCTCGGGGGCGCCGGAGTCGTCTCGGGGGCAATAGCTGGGGCATTTGTACTCGGATTTCTTGAATCCTTTGGCTACGCTTACATACCTGGTTCAGTGACCTATATGCTGATATTCGCCGGCATGATTATCTTCCTCGTCTTCCGACCACAAGGCATCATGGGTAAGCCTTGGGGTTGATCCAGGGGGAAATATTACTGATGTCATCGGTAGCGCAAGGTGCCCGCAAGGGAGTCGGAGCGCCGAATCGAGCAGTATCGATGCGGATTGTTCTGGGTGCATTTCTTGTTGTCTATCTGATCGTCCTGCCTTCCTATTTCGCTGAATCTCGCTATATACTGCGGGTGATCACCACTGCTTCTGTTCTCAGTTTTATCAGCCTCGGCGTCTGGCTCACCTTCACCATCGGTCGGATCAACATCGGACAGGGCGCATTCGCTCTTATCGGTGGATACGCGACGGCGATTCTCAGTACCAAGTTCGGGGTGTCGTTCTGGGTATGTCTACCACTTTCCGGTCTCATCGCTGGACTGATAGGTATCATTTTCGGGCTCGGCATATTGCGATTAAAGGGTGTCTATTTTGCAATGATTACCCTCAGCCTCACCGAAGCAGTGCGCCTTGGTTTTCTCAGTGGTGGTGACTTTACCGGTGGCGCACCGGGTATTTCCAACATTCCACTGCCCGACGAACTCGGGTTGTTTGGAATAACATTGATACCGGATTTCGGAAAGGTGGACACGCATATCGCGTTCTACTACCTGGGCGCTGTCTTGCTGATTCTCGGTGTTGCTGTCATATGGAGAATTTCATCCAGCCGTCTGGGCTGGATTTTCAAGTCGTTACAGCAGGACGAAGAACTCAGCCGAAGTGTTGGGATCAATGTCGCCCGATACCGGGTCATGGCCTATGCTATTTGCTGTTTTTATGGCGGCATAGGTGGCGCCTTCTTCACAGTCTCGCAACAGAGTATCTACCCCTCGGTATTTGGTGTGCTGGACTCACTGTTCTTCATCCTTTATTGTTTTCTGGGTGGCCTCGCCTTTGTGTTCGGCCCAATTGTCGGTGCCTTTTTGTTGTTCATTCTCTTCGAACTGTTACATGAATTGCAGCAATATCAGCAGCTCATTTACTCATTGTTAATGATCTCCATCATGCTCTGGTTGCCCAATGGTCTTCTCAGCCTGCGTTTACCCGCCGCTTCCTGGCGATCTCGCAACACCAGGGACTAGTCGATGGCGTTGCTTACGGTCGAGAATCTGGAGAAACGATTTGGTGGCCTGATTGCCGTAAACGATATCAGCTTTGAAGTTGAAAGCGGTGAAATCTTTACTATCATCGGTCCTAACGGTGCCGGCAAGAGTACGTTGTTCAAACTGATCACTTCGTTTACACGCCCGACCTCGGGTCGGGTGATTTTCGAGGGCGAAGATATTACCCGCTTACCAGCACACGTGGTCGCTCGCAAGGGTATCGTGCGAACTTTTCAGGAAACCACGATATTCAAAGAGATGACCGTTGTAGAAAATGTCATCGTCGCACACCATTTGCGCAGTCGAGCTTCTTCTTTGGGCTTCTTTGTCAATAGTCCACTGGCCCGTCGTGACGAACAGGACTTCCGTGAAAGCGCCAACTCAATAATCGAGATCCTCGGTCTGGAAACCGTTCGCAATGAACAGGCACGGAACCTGCCACACGGCTACTTGCGTGAACTTGGCATCGCGATTGCCATGGCAGCCGAACCAAAGGCACTGTTACTCGACGAACCATTTTCGGGGATGAATCCGGAAGAGACAGACAGGGTAGTCGATATGGTGCGTGGAATTCGAGATCGTGGAATTACCATTCTGTTGGTAGAGCACGATATGCGGGCGGTGATGC
>CAUZRA010000167.1:0-4410 GCA_963582035.1 Vicinamibacteria bacterium
TGGCGCCGTGCTCGAAGCACAGGGGCGCACGGAAGATGCTGCCTCTCAGTTTCGAGAAGCCATAAGTCTTGACCCAGACTTTACCGACGCACATTACAACTACGGCAATACACTTTTGACTCTCGGGCAGAGTGACGAGGCAATTCGACAGTATCAGGATACGCTACGACTAGAGCCCAACCATGCCGAAGCTCATGCCAACCTCGGGTATGCGTACCAACAGCAAGGTGCCCTCAGCGACGCAATTAGGCACTATCGTGACACCGTTCGGCTTCAACCCGAATCTTCCGAAGCCCTTAATAACCTCGGTAGTGCGCTAGCCATGTCAGGTGAGTTCACCGAAGCGATTGAATTGTTTGAGCAAACCCTCGCCAGAGACCCCAGTCACCCTCAGGCTCGAGAAAACCTCGCTCTCGCCAGAGAGTTAGAACGAGAAAATAGCCGATAACACGTACGTTGATTCAACAATCAACCAGCATCAGAAAAGACCTGGGTCGTTTAGTCGATCGTGATGGGATCACCTTCATTTTCAAGATCAAGTGAGAGCTCATTATCCCCGGCAGGATAATCATTTGATGAAAGAATGAAGGCAATTACGTCATTAAGCCCTTGGGTCGATAGATTCCCAGGAGCATCCTGCGGCATCGTCGCATTGGTAAAATCAGCGAAATTCCATAGAGTCTCGCCGCTCCAACCACTGATAAACGTTCGTCCCACAAGACCGGGCGCCATTTCTCCGCCACGAAGATTGGTCGAATGACAGGTTGCACACTGTTGCCTGTACTCTCGCTTACCGCGTGCCGCCTGTTCAGTCGTATAGACACCGTCCGAAATCGAACGCTCTTGGGCAAGCAGACTACTTATTAGTCCAGACACACCTACAACCACAACAACAAAAGCTACTCTTTGTGTTATCAACCGTACCATCAGTCTCTCCTGAACGTCAGCAAAACCATCTATTTCATTTTGTCACATTTAACTCTTATCTATTTTTTCGATCACAACATCAAAATCTTGCCCAATCGTTACCGCAGCCGGCAAGGCATCAAAGCGCTTCATTAGATGACGATAGTAGTAATAGCCCCGCCAACGACGAAGATAACTGTTGCTTCTGATGATCGCGGCGTCGATACGGTCAGCTCGTCGTTGGTGATCGTCCACACTAGCCAGCCTGCTACCTTTATTTGCCTTGCCGGCTTGAACCAAACTTTCCCGCGGCGCGCACGGTGTGACCTGCTTCGACCATGGCAGGAACCCAAGAGCTCGTATCCCCCGCCTAAGACCGATATTGCGAAAGTGAAGAACGCGGAACCCCGTCTCCCTAAGAAGTCGAAGTAATTGCGACCGGGAAAAAAACGACAGGTGTCCCTGTCCAAGCAGAGGCACCTCTGTGGATGACATCGATACACGCTCGAGTGGCCTAATATCCGCCTCTCCGTTCGGCGTAATTAAACGCATGCGGGCTTTCGGACGCATGATCCGCCAAGTTTTTTCAAGGTGTTGTCTCGGCTGAAGAACATGTTCAAGAAGGTCTTTTTGAAGAACGTAGTCAAAAGATTCCGATGAAAGATCCGCCTCCTCGAGTGTCCCCTGATGTACGGTCACATTGAACCGATCGCGTGCGTACCACGCACCAAATGCCGACACCTCAACACCTTCAACTAGCCATCTTGTTTGTTGACTTACCGAGCCCAAAAAAAACCCTAAGGCACTTCCAATCTCCAGTAAACGCCCCGAAGGTTTGAGCGCATTAAGCTCTTTTGCAAAAAAGAACGCGTCTCGCTCATACCGTTGTTTCTGACGAGCATAATTACGAAAACCGTGTGGCGCGTCTGTGTCGAAATAATCACCACCGTATAAAGCGTCAAGGTCCGAAACCTCTAAGCGTGGGCGAATCTGGCGAAATCCGCATATCGCGCACTGATGGATCCATACCGGACCAACCCCAACGAGACCGGCTTCCACAAAAGGCACCATCGCATCAGAAGAACGACACACATCACACTGTTTATCCACTCGTTGAGCTCTTTTCATACCACACGTAACAATCTCATACACCCGCAGCCAGTTCTAGGCTAGCAGTGATATCGTACGAGGTAATGTCACGAACCGCATCTACTCGTTTATTCGCACAAGCACAACGTGTCATCCCCGGCGGCGTTAACAGTCCGGTTCGGGCTTTCGGCTCCGTCGGTGGCACACCGCTATTTATTGATCGCGCGCGAGGTTCACGTCTCTGGGATGTCGATGGCCGGTCCTATATCGACTATGTGATGTCATGGGGACCATTAATCCATGGGCACGCGCCACCTGGCCTCACGAAAACAATACGACAAGCTGCACAGCTAGGAACAAGTTTCGGGGCACCAACAGCCGTAGAGGTCGAACTGGGACGGCTAGTCTGCCGTCTTATTCCATCGATCGAACGAGTACGTTTCGTAAACTCTGGTACTGAAGCAACGATGAGCGCAATTCGTGTTGCTCGGGCCTCAACCGGTCACGACACCATCATTAAATTTGCTGGGTGCTATCACGGTCATGGTGACTCATTCCTCGTTCAAGCGGGATCAGGTGCGACCACACTTGGCATTCCGACTAGCCCAGGGATCTCAAGCTCAACCGCGGCCAACACAGCAATCGCAACCTATAACGATCTTGAGAGTGTAAAAAAAGTTACCCGTAAGCATCGCCACAAGATCGCGGCAATTATTGTTGAACCAATTGCCGGCAACATGGGAGTCGTTCCTCCTACGCCTGGTTTTCTCGAAGGCCTCCGCTCCTTATGTGATCGACATGGCATCGTGCTGATTTTTGATGAAGTAATTTCTGGATTTCGTGCCTCAAAAGGCGGGGCGCAAGCTTTACTCGGAATAAACCCAGATCTAACCTGTCTCGGGAAAATTATTGGTGGCGGATTGCCCGTCGGGGCGTATGGAGGCCGCACAGACCTAATGGAAATGGTTGCACCAGTCGGGCCGGTGTATCAGGCGGGAACACTCTCCGGAAACCCACTTGCGATGAGCGCCGGTATTTGGGCACTTTCCAATCTTTCCGCGTCTCTGTATCGAAAACTTCACCAACTATCTGCCCGTCTCGTTTCGGGACTTCATAACGCAGCAAAATCTAATGGGATCGCGCTCGCAGTGAATGCGTCCGGTTCTGTGTTGACACCGTTTTTTACTAACCAGCCGGTCACAGACTACGCGTCGGCGACGGCAGCTGACACGAAGATGTACGCAGCATTCTTCCATGGCATGCTGCAACAGGGCATCTATCCTCCACCGTCCCAATTCGAAGGATGGTTCCTGTCGGCCGCACACAGCGAACGTGACGTCGACAGAACGATTCGTGCCGCACAAAAGGTGTTTGCGGCCCTCTCAACTCATCAAGACTAAGCCTGACTATGACACGGCAGACCATATCTGAACTCCGGCTCCATCGCACAACTACAGTGCGTGTGGGCAATGTGAACATTGGCGGCGGAGCACCAATTGCCGTGCAATCGATGACGATGACGGATACGGCCGACATTGAGGCCACGACTGCCCAGTGTATTGAACTGGCTGATGCCGGATCAGACATGGTTCGCATCACTGTAAATCATGACGAAGCAGCAAAAGCCGTGCCCGATATCAAACAGCGAATGCTTGATAGTGGCTGTACCGTGCCATTAATTGGGGATTTTCACTACAACGGTCATTTACTGCTAACCCGCCATCCAAAATGCGCGAAAGCGCTAGACAAATACCGGATTAATCCCGGAAATGTCGGTACCGGAAACCGCAGGGATGAACAATTCCAAACTATCTGCGGCATCGCAAAAGTCAATGGAAAGCCAGTTCGAATTGGTGTCAACGGCGGCTCTTTAAACCAAGATCTAGTGATGGGAAAAATGCAGGCCAATACCGACAAAGACCTTGGTCTCACCTCAGAAGAAATCATCAATGAATGCATGGTGATTTCCGCGCTTGAATCAACGGAACTTGCACTTAGAAGTGGGCTAACCGAACAACAAATCATCATTTCGTGCAAAGTATCTCGACCGCGTGACCTAATCAGTATTTATCGCGCGCTTGCGACACAAACAACTCAACCGCTTCACCTCGGCCTGACAGAAGCAGGCATGGGCCTTAAGGGTCTCGTGTGGTCCGCGGCGGCTATGGGTACTCTTTTGAGCGAAGGTATCGGAGACACCATTCGCGTCTCGGTTACTCCGAGTCCAAACGGGGACCGCCGTGAAGAGGTCTACGCCGCATGCGAATTACTACAGTCGCTCTCTCTCAGAGCTTTTGCCCCGAGTGTGACCGCCTGCCCGGGCTGTGGTCGAACCACAAGTTCTACATTTCAAGAACTCACACAGCGAATTCAGGTTTACATCCGCAGCATGATGCCTACATGGAAAATGCAATA
>CAUZRA010000168.1:0-4402 GCA_963582035.1 Vicinamibacteria bacterium
TCAGAGGGCAAGTCGCCCATTTGATCTTGAACGTGAGGGCTTCGTTATTGGCGAGGGCTCAGGTGTCGTAATTCTTGAGGAACTTGAGCGTGCACAGTCACGTGGTGCAAAGATTTATTGTGAATTGGTCGGCTATGGTATGTCGGCAGATGCTCATCACATGACTGCTCCCACTGAGGATGGTGCCGGGGCGGTTCGTGTAATGGAGAATGCCATTAAAGATGCCGGAATTGCTCCTTCGGCGATTCAGTACATTAATGCTCACGGTACATCGACTCCGTACAATGACAAGACTGAAACACTCGCAATAAAAAAATGTTTTGGTGAACATGCACAGAATTTGTCGATTTCATCAACAAAATCAATGACTGGCCATCTGCTGGGTGCTGCGGGGGGACTAGAGGCCGGTATTTCCGCGCTGGCCATTCGGCACCAGGTCGTGCCACCAACGATTAACCAGGAAGTCCCGGATCCTGATTGCGACCTCGACTATGTTCCAAACGAGAAACGTACGCTGTCTATTGAGTATGCGCTCTCGAATTCATTTGGGTTTGGCGGGACGAACGCTTGCCTTGTGTTTAAACGTTACGAAGCCTGAGTTTTCAGCAAGAAGCTGAGAACACTTCTTTTTATTATGGTCGAGGCACTATGAATATTGCGGTTTGCGTTAAGCAGGTTGTGACTCGTGACTGGCCGCTGCGTGTGAACGAATCGGCGGAATGGGTCAGAGACTATGACGCTAGTTTTGAAATGAATGAACCGGATGCCTATGCACTAGAAGAAGCACTTCGACTTAAAGAGCAACATGGCGGTGAGGTTGTTGTTTGCGTCGCCGGTCCTCCGCGTGTCACACAGGTAATACGTGAAGCCTTGGCACGGGGCGCTGACCGTGCTATTCACGTAAAGCATGAACAGTTAGCGTTTGCTGATGCGAATGTAGTGGCTAGTTCACTGGCGATTGCCATGTTACCTGAACAGTTCGATCTGGTGTTGACCGGCTTACAGTCGGATGATCAAGGTTTCGGCCAAACAGGAGTCATCCTCGCTGAACGCTTAGGATTACCTCACGCCACTATCGTTATGGAGGTTGATGCCGGTGGTGTGAACGGTATACGGGTTAAGCGTGAACTGGAGGGAGGGTGGTTTCAGTGGGTCAGCATGCCGACCCCTGCACTGTTGACTATTCAGAGCGGTATTAATCAACTTCGCTATGCAACGTTAAAGGGCATTATGGCCGCCAAGAGGAAAGAAGTCCGTTCGGTTGAGCCCGAAGAATTGCAACCAGCAGGACAGCACATAGTGCGTCTTTACGTGCCAGAAAAAGAGAAGGCAACACGATTTATTGAAGGCTCTCCAGAGGCAGCTTCACGTGCACTTGTTCGTCTGCTTTGCGAAGAAGCGAGGGTTCTATGATTCTCGTCGTCGCTGAGCAACGAAATGGTTGCCTTAATCCTGTGAGCTGGGAAACCGTTGCGGCAGCTCAACAAATGGGAGATATGGTCAAAATTGTTGTCGCCGGTTCTGCTATCGACGGAGTAGCCGGAGAATTGGCGGCCGCCGCTGTGTCAGAGGTGCTCGTTGTCGAGCATTCAGATTTGGCGAGTTATACACCTGATGGTTTTGTCGAGGCACTGTCTCAGGTTGTGCGCATGGAAGAACCAGATCTGGTTCTCTGTGCTCACACCTATCAGACGCGTGATTATGCGCCCAAACTTGCTGCGAGACTCGACAGGGTCCTGATTCCAGATTGTATCGGTTCAAAAATGGAAGAAGGCGTGCGCTTGTTCATTAGGCCTATGTTTCAGGGGAAGTTTGTCGCAGATATTCATCCTGATGGAGCGATACCTCATTTTGTAAGTATGCAGGTCGGCGCCTGTCGAGCCGATTCGGTTGTTCGAGGTAGCGCTCCCGCCGAAATTCGGGCCGTTCCTGTTGAAGTGGGGAGTGGGGTAATCAGACAGCGTCCGGATGCTCCCTTCAAGGAAGCCAAACAAGCAGTTGACCTCACGCAAGCAGAGAAGATTGTTGCGGTTGGGCGCGGCATTAAAGGGGAAGAGCAATTGCCGATTGCCCAAGAATTGGCGAAGGCCCTAGGTGCAGAACTTGCAGCTTCACGTCCGATTTGTGACTCGGGGTGGTTGCCGATGGATAGGCAGATTGGTAGCTCTGGGCAAACGGTCGCACCAAAGCTGTATGTGGCTCTGGGTATTTCTGGTGCCATTCAGCATCTTGTTGGGATGAAGGGGGCCAAGACGATTGTTGCTATCAATAAAGATGCTGATGCACCAATCTTCGAGGTGTCGGACTATGGAATTGTTGGTGATCTATTTGAAATTGTTCCTGCTTTTATAACTGCGTTGAATGAGAAGTAGCAAGTATTTAGGGATCTGCTGAATTCGACAGCACGAAAAGGAGAACTGCCCTGCAGCGAGAGACGCTTGACGTCGATGTGTTGATTGTAGGTGGTGGACCAGCCGGCCTTTCGGCGGCCTATCGATTAGCGAAACTGAATGCGGAGCAGGGCGGAGAGCCGCTCTCTGTTGCAGTTCTCGAAAAGGCGCGCGATGCTGGAGGCCACATGTTGTCCGGTGCTGTGCTGGACCCATCAGCACTGACAGAACTCATTCCAGATTGGCATGACCGAGGTGCTCCTCTTAATGTTTCGGTGAGTGGAGACACTATCTCGTTTCTGACCCAACGCCGCGGATTTAACTTTCCATTTACGCCAACCCCTTTTCAGAATCACGGAAACTACATCATTTCTTTGAATCATTTTGTGAAATGGTTGGCCGAGCAGGTTGAATTAGCTGGAGTTGATCTGTTTACTGGATTTTCTGGGGTAGAGATTTTGTATGAAGGGGACCGTGTTATCGGCGTTCGGACTGGAGACCGGGGTATTGGACGTGATGGTCGACGGAAGACAATGTTTGAAGCCGGTGTCGATATTCATGCCAAAGTAACGATCCTGTCCGATGGCGTGCGAGGGAATTTAACCAAGACACTTGTCACACGTTTTGGTCTCGCTACCGCATGTTTACCTCAAAGTTACGCCATTGGGATTAAAGAACTGTGGGAGATACCGGCGGGACGGATTGAGGCAGGTCGTGTAATGCATACCCTGGGGTACCCACTCAAATTAACTGAATTTGGTGGCGGGTTTGTCTATGCGTTGAGTGAAGACCGCCTTTCGGTCGGGTTTGTCGCAGGTCTTGACTATCGGAATCCACTGTTTGATCCTCATGTGGCGTTTCAGCGATTCAAACTTCATCCACTAATTTCTTCATTGCTTGCGGATGGTCAAATGGTCCGATATGGGGCTAAGGCACTTCCTGAGGGTGGGTGGTATGCCATTCCAAAACTCTACGTGGACGGTGCTTTGATAATTGGCGATGCGGCCGGATTCGTGAATTCCATGCGCCTGAAAGGGATTCACCTTGCGATGCGTAGTGGGATGCATGCTGGAGAGGTCGCATTTCAGGCGATTAGGTCAAACGATCTGTCTTCGACGAGTCTTAGCCGTTACGCTGAGTTAGTCGAGCATGGGCCAATCAAACAGGAACTTTATCCTGTTCGGAATGTCCACCAGAGTTTTAGTGGTGGTTTGGTTTCGGGTTCACTTTTTGCTGGGTTATCGCTGGTTAATGGAGGCTGGTGGTTTAAGGACCCGATGCCGGCCCATGCTGGACACGAGCGAATGCAGACTGTATCTGAATATTTCACACGTGGAGCAAACGCCCACTCTCAAAAAGTGGCGGTTGACCGAACGGTTACGTTCGATAAACTGACGAACGTGCACTATTCAGGCACTCGCCATGAAGAAGATCAGCCATCGCATCTAGTGGTGCATGACACAGACATTTGTCGCACGCGCTGTGCTAGTGAGTACCAGAATCCTTGTACGCGCTTTTGCCCAGCCAATGTCTACGAAATTATTGATGCTGGTGCCGGTGAAGGCAAGCGCCTTCAGATCAATGCTTCAAATTGTGTCCACTGCAAGACCTGCGACATTATGGATCCGTACCAGATTATTGATTGGGTGCCTCCGGAAGGTGGCGGCGGGCCTCAGTACGAAGGGATGTGAACACTACGTCTTCGCTTCATCGACTTACGCGTGGCCAACAAGTTCGTGCTGCAGCGATTGCTGCCGTCGGTTATCCGACGGTAGCGGCTATCGGGATGACGCTTCGCTGGACCGTGGAGGGTCGAGAGCACGATGAGGCCATTCTTCAGTCTGGACGGCAACCAATTTTTGCTTGCTGGCACGGTCGAATCCTGCTTGGCACCTACTTTTATCGTGGCCGGGGAATAGCCGTTATGACAAGCCAAAACTTCGATGGTGAATGGATTGCTCGCATCATTGAAAGATTTGGATTTTATGCGCCCCGTGGTTCGACATCACGGG
>CAUZRA010000169.1:0-4394 GCA_963582035.1 Vicinamibacteria bacterium
ATGGCATCAAAGCCTTGCGCCTGATTGAATCGCTAAAGCCAGACATGGTTCTACTTGATATTCAGATGCCAGGTTTGACTGGGTTCGAGGTTGCCCGTGAACTAGTTCTCCAGAAAACCGACTCACACGTAGTATTTGTAACCGCATATGACCATTACGCGATCGAAGCTTTTGAAATTAACGCGGTTGACTACCTCCTGAAACCAGTGGAACCGGTACGACTTCGGCGCACGTTAGAACGGGTACAAAACCTTCAGCGTACTGATTCCCTTGAAAACACCACGCCTAAAACCTTCACGGCCAAAGAACTTGAGCGTATTGGCAAATTCATGGACAACCGCTATAGCCGTCCCGATCCTATCGCGGTCAAAGTCAATGACAAATTAATCTTGGTGCAGTCGGATGAAATCGTATTTATCTCTTTGGACAACGACGCGATCGAAATTGTTGCTCGCAACTTGCGTGGCTTCTCGAACTGCCGGACACTCGATGAACTTCAATCGCATCTTGATCCCTCGGTGTTTTGGCGAGTTCACCGATCCCATGTCGTAAACATTCATAAAATAAAGGAAATACTTCCTCGATTGAGCAGAAACTACGTTCTGAAAATGACTGACCCGAAACACACACAGATTCCAGTCAGTCGGACACAAACAAAACGGCTCCGCGACTATCTCAAACTATAATTACTTCGAGACCATGGACAATCGAATGGATAAACAATTAAACGATGACACCGACCCCTCGCCTGAACGCCCTGCATGGGTAGCCGAAGCGGTTAACGAAACGCCTGAAAAGAGCGACCCGAGCAAAGCCGAAGTTCTCTTGCACCGCCCAACATTGGCTCGACGAATTGGTGAGGAATTTGTTGCGTGGGTTAAAACCTTTGCCTCAGCAGCGGTCTATGCCTCGCTCATCGTTACGTTTGGCTTCCAAGTCGCACGCGTCGAAGGCAAGAGCATGGAGCCTACTTTACAAGACCAAGACCGCCTCATCGTCAATAAGGCCGTCTACCAATTCTTCGACGAACCTCAACCGATGGATATCGTCATGCTCTACTACCCAAGAGACCCAGACAAATCATTCGTCAAACGAATCATAGCGAAAGAAGGCGATACCGTAAGGATCGAAAATGGCCAAGTATTCGTAAATGAGGTTCCACTCCCTGATAGTTTTGTGCCCCCGGAGTTCCGTAGTCACGAAAATCATGGGCCAGAAGTCGTCCAAGAATCCTATTACTTTGTAATGGGGGACCATCGCAACAACAGTTCAGACAGTCGCCACTGGGGCCAGGTGCCCCAAAAATACGTCATCGGAAAAGTGCAATTGCGGTGGTGGCCACTCGCTGATGCAACTTTATTCTGACGAAATATAAAGCTGGTCAATCACCGAACCCCATCGTTCGACGATTACCCGTCGCTTCAGTTTTAGAGTAGGTGTTAACTCACCTGTAGCAATACTAAATTCCGCTGGCAAGATTGCCCATCTCTTGATCTGCTCATGCCGCGGCAACTGCTCATTCACCACTTCCACAACATCATCAAATAATTGCTTGACATGAGGAAGATCAACAATATCTTCAAGCCGGCGTTTCTCTAGATCTACGTCCGGAATACTCAGTGCGAGCGCATCCAGGTCCGGTAATAGCACAGCAACGATATACGGCCTTCTGTCGCCAATCAGCATCGCCTCCGAAACGAGAGGTGATCGCTTGAGAACCGCCTCGATAGGATTTGGTGCGACATTCTTGCCGCTTGCGGTAATGATTAACTCTTTTTTACGATCAGTGATCGTTAAATAGCCATCTTCATCGAGAAAGCCAATGTCGCCAGTATGAAACCATCCATCCTGAATGGCTTCATCCGTCGCACTCTGCTTCCGGTAGTAGCCACACATAATATTGGGGCCTCTGGCTAGAATTTCTCCATCGTCCGCAATACGGAGCGTAACCTGCGGAAGAGCTATTCCAACAGTCCCCAATTTCTGGCGCCCTTCCGGATTAACAGTTAATACCGGCGCCGTTTCAGTCAAGCCATAACCTTCGAGAACTGGTATGCCTATAGCGAACAAAAATTCAGCCACCTCCACTGACAACGGTGCGCTTCCAGATACAAAAAAGCGAATGCGTCCGCCAAGTCTTTCCCGAACCTTAGAAAGAACTAACCGATCAGCTAATGGTCTTTGAACTCTCGTAGACCACGACGGCGTGCGACCAGCCAGCAGCGCCTGTGCGGTAGTATGCCCAACACCAACCGCCCAGTGAAACAGTCTTTGCCTCAAAGGTAGACTTTCAGCAACCGTTGCATAGATCTTCGCATGTAGTTTCTCAAATACACGCGGTACGCCGGTCATAACAGTAGGCTTTACACGCTGTAAATCACGCGCAATCGTCTCAAGGGATTCCGCGAAAGTCACCGTTAGACCTTTATAAAGAAATAGCATGACCGCTGTTCGCTCGAATGCATGACTAAGAGGCAAAAACGACAGCGCTTCGTCGTCTGAATCTAGTTTTACGACAGCATCAACGTCATTGATATTGCTCATGACGTTCCCGTGACTCAACATGACACCCTTAGGTTCACCGGTCGTACCAGAGGTATAGATAATTGTCGCCAAAGCGTCACTGGTAATAGCCATGGCGAGTTCCTTATAGATGCGCCCAAGACCATCGCCAGAAATTAATCGCTGGTGACCACGGGCTTGCAAGGAATCGAAGTTGAGAATTTCTTGTTCGAATTCATTGTTATATTTCCCGGGATCCATGACAACGACAGCAAGTAAATTCGACAACTCCGCCCACACGGAAATGATTTTCGCTGCCTGCACGTCGTCTGCCACTACCGCTACCCGTGCACTCGAATCCGCCAAGATGTACCGCATTTGAGCTGCAGGTAAAGTCGGATAAATGGGAACCGACACGTAGCCACCAGTCAGGATCGCGAAGTCTGCAATAATCCATTCGGGTCTCGGATCAGACACGATAACAACCCGATCACCACGCTCAACACCAAGAGTACCAAGTCCAAGACTAAGGTCCCGTACTTGATCAAAAAACTCTTGACTGGAAAGCTCTTCGATCTGCTCTGTTTGGCAACGACGCAACAGAAGCGGCTTCGGGTAACGTCCAGATACGTGGAACGGTATCGCCGCCAAAGTGGTAACGGATTCGGCCACGCAGACTAATCTCCTTCAAACAAACCAGACCGGCCACCAGACTTCTTAATTAGGCGTATGGAACCAATCACTATTTTTTTGTCGAGAGCCTTCATCATGTCGTAAATGGTAAGCGCCGCAACCGACACAGCCGTTAACGCCTCCATCTCAACCCCAGTTTGAGCCGATGTTCGAACAATCGTTTCAATTTCATAGCCATCTTTCCTGGCGAAAAACTGAATGTCTACTTTTAACAACATCAGAGGGTGGCACAAGGGAATCAATTCAGCAGTTCGCTTTGCTCCCATCACCCCTGCAAGCCGCGCTGCCTGAAGCGGATCTCCTTTGGCAACACGCCCGGACCGAATAGCGGCGAGAGCCGCTCTCCCGATTGTAATTCGTCCGCGAGCAACGGCAACTCGTTCTGTAACAGGCTTCTCACTAACGTCGACCATACGAATAGCACCATCAGCATCCACATGACTCAATCGAGCCCTTGTACGAGAATGACTTCGTCCACCCATAACTTTTCTCTTGCCTAATTCCCACCACTATCAAGTGTGGCTAAATAAAAAGACAGACTCTCAAGCGAGACAGTAAGGTCAACGCTCTTAAGCTTAACGTCATCCGGTACACGCAAAGCACCGGGCGAAAAATTCAGAACTGCTTTTATTCCAGCCTGCACAACTGTTTTGACTACTTGCGGCGCTGATGCCGCCGGCACCGCAATGACGGCTATCGTTATGTTTTCACGGCGGGCAACGTTACGCAATTCACGTATGTCGTAAATCTTGACTCCACTGCGAGAAAGCTGCCCAACTTTGTTATGCAATGTGTCAAACAACGCCACAATTCGAAATCCCTCTCGTCGAAATCCAGGGTAATCTGCCAATGCAAGTCCAAGATTCCCGGCTCCCATAATTGCGACTCTATGGTTGCGGTCCAATCCGAGTATTGTGTGAAGCTGGCGGCGTAAATCCTTAACCACATACCCCACGCCCCTGACGCCCAAGTCACCAAAATGAGCTAGATCTTTCCGGATCAAGGCCGCATTCAAGCCAAATTGCTCTGCAAGAACCTTCGACGATACCGTCTTGACATCTTTCTCCTCCAACTCAGTTAAGAACCGAAGGTAAAGAGACAGCCTGTTCGTTGTCAGCTCAGAGATCTGATTGCGCATCGACTTTTAATGTAGAGGTGAGGTTTGCGATTCTACGGCGCTGTATTGTATGGGTCAAGGC